>JBILPP010000316.1:0-2858 GCA_044373765.1 Bacteroidia bacterium | reverse complement strand
TGGCGAAACCGTTAATGATGTTACAGTTACATACCCAGACAATTTTTTACAAAACCAATTGGAGTTGGGAAAAAAATACGGATTCTTACCAGTTTATAACTAGAAATAATTTTCTTGCTTAAACATTTAGTTAACGAAGTAGCTTTAAAACAGACTTAGTAGTTGATACAGGGAACTTATATAACAAAAAGGTAGGCACATGTGCCTACCTTTTTGTTATTATTACTTTTAAAATACTTACAAGTGCTTCTGGTTATTTTTTAGTAGCAAATACATCGTATCTGTATCCTTTCAATGGACCATCGTTTATTTCTATGTTAAAGGTAAAAACTTTTTGAGCCTCTAGGAATCCGAAATGTTCATTGTTATTTCCTACACCTTTAATTGTTAAAGTTGTCCCATCATCTGTAACTGATTGACTTGGAATATTGCCTCCAAAATCCTTTCCTGAAACTACAACAGCTCCTGTAGTTATAATGGTTCCGTCTTCTGTAATTGTTAATGTAGTACCCGGGCCTTTCGCAAGAACGAACGTAGTTGTTGTATCTAAAATTGATGATCCTGTTGTATCTGTAAAACTTGATAATCCGGTGTAAGTTCCCACCGCAAGGTCACGTGCATCTGTTTCCGCGACTACATTGCTTGTGTCATCTTTTGAACAGCTCATCAAGCCACTCAATAGCAGAAAAAGGGCAATAGGTATTATTGATTTTATCTGTTTCATTTTTTATTTAGTTATCATACTTTATTAAAAAATTACCGTGATGGTGGATTGTTAATTGAAAGTATATTGAATGCCACCATTAAAAACACCATTGTATCCAATACCTAATTCAGCAAATGCACCTAGTTTTGAAGTTTTGGTAAATCTGCCTTTAAAACCAATAGCTGTAACGTGATAAGCGAAGCCTTCTGTAATCCCTGAATACACTGTTGCAAGTTCTTTATTGCCCGAAAGAATTTCAAGGTCAGATTTTACTGTAAACGTGCCTGCAGATAATCCTGAGTAAAGTACAAACGCATTGTTTTCGTTATTGTACCAACTGTAATTTAGTTGAGATAAAAATGTTGAAAAATTCAGGTTAGTTCGGTAGGTTACATTGTCAAAGCCATCTTCATTAGTAACATCTCCTGTAGAAGCACTTTGGTAAGTGTAGGCTAAACCAATTGTTAGTTTATCAGATAGGTGATACTGGTATCCGAATATGTATGGCCCAACAGCATTAGATGCGCCTTCTCCCACTTTACTTAGCGTATTGGCAAGGGTGTTTGATGCTCCTACACCGAAAAATAAACTCATGTTACCTTTTTTGTATACCTGAGCAGTTGTAGTTTGAAAGATCCCTGCGCATAGCAGGAGGATAAGGGTTATTTTTTTCATAGTTTTTTCTTACGAAACTATATACTGGTTATTTGCAGGTTGCCGCTTTTGTCCCAATTCCTGCTTTCAATTTCCCTTAGCTTGTTTTTAACTTCCTAACCAAATAATGTGGTATTCTTAAACCAAGCGATGAGTTTGTTTTTTGATTGGTCTGTAATTGAAACAATGAGTTGACTGGTTAGTTCAAGTGAATTGCCTTGTTGCTTTATGAATCGCCTCACATGAGCAGGATTAATTAACCATGAACGATGCACCCTAAAGAAGCCTTCAGGTGTAAGCAGTTTATCCATCCATGCAAGTGGCTTGCTAATAATTATTTTTCCAGCCTCAAGCGTGTAAATCACACAATAACTTCGCTCGGCCTGTATGGCAATAATATCTTTCAGTTTTACTAATATCTGGCCATTAGATACTGGCAGTGCAATGGCTTCTATGGAACTTCGACTTAAATCATCTAGCATTAACTTATATGGGTTGCCTATTGCAGGTTGTTTGATCCTTCTGCGTTGTAATGCAATCTCGATGCTTTCTTTTAGTCTTTTGTTTGAGTATGGCTTCATTATATAATCCACTGCATAGAATTCAAATGCCTTAATAGCAAAATTTTGATTGCCCGTAATAAATAGCAATTGCTTACCTTCCAATGAAACATCTTTTAGTGCATTAAATATTGTTACACCATTGATTACTATATCCAAAATGGCTAGGTCAAAATCATTACCCTTAAGTGCTTTTTTTGCTGTTTCAATATCTCTTAGTCCAACAATTTCAAATTCGCTGAATTCCTTCTTAAAAAAGTTAATTAAACCCGATAACTGCTCAGGCTCGTCTTCTATTATTAATACCTTCATGCTTTTTTTGCAAAGTTTAATACCAATTGATTATCTCTAATAAAAATGGCATCTAGATAGCTACACCCATAATAATAGTTAAAATAATTCACCCTGTTTTTTAGATAAAATAATCCATGTGTCTTCTTGGGATTGCGAATCAACTTACCATCTGGTAGCCTATATCCACTTAAATAAATTTGAATTGAATATTTGTTACTTGTTACTGATAAATCAATACGCTGTTCATGTATACCAGCTATTCCATGTTTCAGCGCATTTTCAATTAATGTAGCAATAGAATATGGTGGGATTTTATATTCCAAAAGGTTAGTTGGTAAGGAATAATTGAATTTTACTTTCTGCTTATTCTGACTAAAGTATGCATCTACCATATCCTCGCAGCATTTCAGCTCATCTTCAAGGGGAACAACCATTTGCTGGCTGAATTGGTATCCAAATCTAACAATTTGACCAACCTTTTCAAGATAGCTTTGTGCTTTAATGGTATCGTTTTGGTATGAAGCCTGCTGCAACAAATTATTTAATGTGTGTTCTGATATCAGTCTACCATTAAAAAAGTACCTGAGCCTGTTATTAAACTCTATAAGTACCATAATGCCAATAAAAAGTATAAGAATAATGAA
>JBILPP010000314.1:0-2859 GCA_044373765.1 Bacteroidia bacterium | reverse complement strand
GTAAGTGTAAAACTTAAAGGGTCTGCTATTGGAACCCAAACAGATTTAAACGGTGATTTTTCAATCAGCGTTCCACCCAAAGGCATCTTAGTTGTCACCTATTTAGGATTTACAACTCAGGAGATTCTTGTAAATGGAAGAACTACTATTAATGTAAAGCTGAGCCCTTCAACTAACGAATTGGACCAGGTTGTTGTAATAGGTTATGGATCTCAAAAGAAAAGAGATTTAACAGGTTCCATTAGTTCAGTTAGGGGTGAAGACATTGAGAAGTCGCCTAATACAAACCCAGTTTCCTCATTGCAAGGTAAGGTAGCTGGTTTAACAATTGTGAATAGCGGAACTCCCGGTGCATCGCCAACTGTTAGGATCAGAGGTATTAATAGTACAAATGCTTCAAGTCCTATTTATGTTGTTGATGGTGTTATACAAACTAATATTGACTATGTGAATGCAGCGGATATTGAAACTGTGGAAGTATTAAAAGATCCATCTTCTACAGCTATCTTTGGAACACAAGGTGGTAATGGTGTTATTGTTGTTACAACCAAAAGAGCAGCTAAAGGCGAAACGCGTATAGCATTTCAAAGTTCAGTAGGTGTGCAAACTGTACCCAACCAAATTGATGTGGTTGATGCTGCTGGTTTTAAAAGCCTCTATACAGCGCAGCTAGCAAATATAAATGCAGCGCCATTTGATTTCACAAACTATACTGCAAACACTAACTGGCAGGATTTGATCTTCAAAACAGCCATGCAAAATAATAATAACCTAAGTATTTCAAACAGCGGTGAAAAGTCTACCACCATTGTTAATGTTGGATATACCAATCAGGAAGGTGTTTTAAGAAATAGCAGTTTCAAAAGATATAATTTCAGATTGAATCAGGAATTAAAATTCAATGACAACCTGAAAGTTGGTGGTGATGTAAATGCTTACCACTACAATTCTGACCCTTCTGATGTTTCTTTAAACAATGCTTTATGGTCAGCACCAATTGTAGGTGTTCAGGAAGACGCCAATTCATATTATAGCATGCCATCATTTCAAAGAGCGCAGGTTGGCAATCCTATTGCAACCTTAAACAGGAATGATCAAACCTCTATCAACAAGGGCTATAGAGCAGTAGGTAATATATTTGCTGAGCTAACCTTTTTGAAAAATTTTAAATTCAGGTCTTCATTTTATACTGATATGAGCTGGAATGGTTCAAGAGGTTATAATCCACTACCTTATACATTCATTAATTTAGGTGAGGGCTCTATACCTACAAACCGAACTTTTGATAATTCAATTAGGACTTCTGTAGATCAGAATCAATCAGAATTCCGTAAATTTCAACAGGATCAAACACTTACTTATGAAAATACATTTAATAAGGATCATAAGTTAACAGCTTTAGCGGGTTTAACCTCTCTTTATACTTCGAGTACCTCTTTATCTGGAAACAGAAGAGATACTACTTTAAATATTCCTAACGATCCTGATTTTTGGTATTTGAATATCACTAACATTGCAAATCCTGGAAATTACAATGGCAGTGGTAGCGAATCAGCTCAGCAATCTTATTTCGGAAGGTTAAACTATTCCTTTAAGAGTAAATATCTGGTAAATGCGTCTATAAGAAGAGATGGAATTTCAAAATTCGCACCTGAAAATAGATGGGGAACATTTGGAAGTGTTGGTTTAGGCTGGGTATTGAGTGAAGAGAGTTTCTTTAAAGACAATATTAAAGGAATTGACTTCGTGAAACTTAGAGGTTCATGGGGTACATTGGGTAATGCTCAGGGATTTGGTGAAAATCTATATCGCCCGGGATTAACGATCACTGATGTTGGTGTATTTGGTAACAATGTTTACCCATCAGTTACTCCATCATATGTACCCGATCCTAATTTACATTGGGAGGTTATTCGTGGTTTAGATATTGGTATGGAAGTTCAGGCCTTCAATTCACGCTTGAGCGCTGATCTGACCTATTATAATCGTACCACAAAAGATATCTTAACAAGAGTGCCATTGCCAGCAATCAGCAGTTATTTATTAACTAATTTGGGAACAATTTCTAACAAGGGTCTTGAACTTAGCTTAGCCTGGAGAGATAAAATTGGAAACTTCTCTTATAGTATTACTCCGAATATCAGTTACAATAAAAATAATGTGGAGTCAATTGGTGATAACTTTAATTTCCAGATTACGGGTAACGGTGGTGTAA
The DNA here is from genome assembly GCA_044373765.1 of Bacteroidia bacterium. Lineage (GTDB taxonomy): Bacteria > Bacteroidota > Bacteroidia > UKL13-3 > UKL13-3 > UBA6183. Next base: position 644 of record JBILPP010000314.1, on the reverse strand, counting down.
ACAGAACCAGTTCTGGTGAGTCAATTGGTTATTTTTATGGATACAAGCAGGTTGGTGTTTATCAGTCGACTGCTGATTTAGATAAACAACCATCTTTTCCTAATTCACTTCCAGGAGATATAGCTTTTGAGGATATCAATGCGGATGGTAAAATTACAGATGCAGATAGAACGAATTTAGGTTCTCCGTTCCCAGATTATAATTATGGGCTTAATTTATCATTAGCTTATAAGAGCTTTGACATGATTGTTGAAGGCCAAGGTGTTGCAGGAAATCATATTTATACGCAGAGACGTACCTCAAATTTTGCAGTTCTTAATTATGAAAGTAATCGTTTAAACGCGTATACAAGACCAGGTACAAATAATATTGAGCCAATTCTTGACAATACCCGTGGTAACAACTACTTAATGAGTAACTACTTTTTGGAGCCAGGCGATTACTTCCGCTTACGTACCGTTCAGTTAGGATATACATTTAACAAATCCTTATTGAATAAAGTAGGTATGAAGTCTTTAAGAATGTATTTGAGTGGTCAAAATCTAAATACATGGAGTAAAACAACTGGTTATACTCCTGAAGCTCCAATCAGCAACATTATTGGTGCTGGTGCAGATAATGGGATTTATCCAATTCCAAGTGTT
>JBILPP010000034.1:0-10041 GCA_044373765.1 Bacteroidia bacterium | reverse complement strand
CTGCCATTAGCATGGCATGGTTAAAGTGTTTGGTGTCTAACCCTAAATCTATATTGTTGCGGTTAAAATATTCCAACATTTTTTCGGTTGGCATGTTTCCGGTTAAGGTATCTGCTGCCATTGGGCAACCTCCAAAACCTTTTATGGCACCATCAAAACGGTTACATCCACTGCTGTATGCGGCATGTACTTTTTCTTCCCAAGTTTCGGGTGTGGTGTGTAAATGCGCACCAAACTCAATATGTTTAAAAGCAGGAATTAAATGGCTAAACATATAGCTAATGCTTTCGGGGTTGGCAATGCCAATGGTATCACTTAACGATAAAATTTTTACACCAATTTTATCCATTTCATTTACCCAATGCATGGCAATATCTGCGTTCCAATCATCGCCATATGGGTTACCAAATCCCATAGAAATATACACCACCAATGCTTTGTTTTTTGATGTACACAATTCTTGCATTTGTTTAACGGTATCTAAAGATTTTGCAATGCTACTGTTGGTGTTGCGTTGCTGAAAAGTTTCGGAAATAGAAAAAGGAAAACCAATATACTTGATTGCATCATGCACAACAGCATCGTTTGCGCCACGCAAATTTGCCACAATGGCCAAAAGTTTTGATTGGGTTTCGCTTAAATTTAATCCTGCTAAAACTTCGGGCGTATCACGCAATTGAGGTATGGCTTTTGGCGAAACAAAACTTCCAAAGTCAATGGTATCAAACCCAACTTTTAAAAGTGCATTGATGTAATCAATTTTGGTTTGTGTAGGTATAAACTCATGGATACCTTGCATGGCATCGCGCGGACATTCAATAATTTTTACCGGCATAGATTTCTGATGATTCAACAAAATTACAGCATTCTAAATCAATAGCTAAATTTTAAGTAGCAAAAGTCAGTTGTAAGCAGGTTTGTTATATCATATATGCATCAACCCAAAGTTAAATGCACTAAAAAACAAGCATTTGCAAAAACTTACAGCGTAAAGTTAACTTTTTGAAGCGTAGTAGGTTTATGTATTTGTAAATGGTAAAGAATTTAAAGTAATTTATTTACCTTTGACGTCCCTTAAAATTAAGGCAATGACAGAAGAAATGAACAACTTGGAAACAACCAATTTGGTTGAAACTACCCCGACCACGCCAACAGTGCAGCCAACTGAGGCGGAAATGAATGCATTGGCTGCTGAAAACGTTGAAACAGCAGACGTAACTCATGGCGACAAAGATTTAGAAGCTGTAGCAGAAATGCAGGCTGAAGAACAAAACTATGCACAATTAACCAAACAAGAATTGGTTGAATTGGCGCAAAACATTGTTAAGGAAAAAGACTTAACCGAAGCTTCACACATTTTTAAAGTGATTAAGCCCATTTTTGAACAATTACTTGCAGACGAACGCACATTGGCCCTAAATGCTTTTGTGGAAGCAGGTGGAAACAAAGATGATTTTAGTTATAAAACTGATGGAACACGTGAAACGTTTTACCATGCATACAAAGAATTAAAAGACAAGCGTGCAGCAGAACTTGCAAAACAAGAAGCTGAACGCCAAAGCAACTTAGGTAAAAAAGAAAATTTACTTAAAGAGATACAAAAATTGCTTGAAGAGGAGGAAACAACTGAAAGTTTCAAGCGTTTAAAAGATTTACAGAGTGAGTGGAAACAAGTAAAAAATGTCCCTAAAGAGCATATAGAACGTTTATGGGAAAGTTATCGCTTGTTGCTGGATAGATACTACGACAGACTTTCTATTAACAACGAGTTAAAAGAACTTGACCGCAGAAAAAACTTAGATCAAAAGATTGACCTAACTAAACGAGTTACTGAATTAGCGCTTGAAACCAACATCAATAAAGCATTGATTTTGCTTAAAAAGTTTCAAGAAGAATGGCGCACCATTGGACCTGTGCCAAAAGAAAGTAACGATGACATTTGGAATAGATTTAAAGCCGAGTGCGATAAGGTATTTGAAATGATTAAGGCATTACAAGCTGATCGTGAGCGCAAACGTGAAGATAATTTAGTGGCTAAAAAAGAATTGTTAGCTAAAGCACTTCAGTTTTCGAACTTTAACAGCACACGCATAAAAGAGTGGATGGAGAACACAACAGTTGTTAACCAACTAATGGACGATTGGCGTAAAATTGGCCAAGTACCTTTAAAAGTTAGCGATGAAATTTGGAATGAGTTTAGAGCAGCACGTAATCAGTTTTTTAGCAATAAAAATGTGTTCTTTAAAACCCTACAAGCAGAGCGCGATACCAACTTAAAAGTAAAGAACGAACTTTGCGAAAAAGCGGAAGCCATTGCAGCAATGCCTTTGGATTGGAATAAACAAACCGATGAGCTAAAGCGCATGCAAGAACAATGGAAGAAAAGTGGCCCTGTGCCTGAAAAAATATCTGATGTAATTTGGAAGCGTTTTAGGACAGCTTGCGATAGTTTCTTCGAGAAAAAAGCGCAACACTATGCTTCGCAAATTGAAGAGCAAAAACAAAATTTAGAAACTAAGAAAGAATTAGTTGCTAAATTAGAGGAATTACTTACCCGTGAAGAAGGTGCAAACATATTGGCGGATTTAAAGGCAGTTCAAGATAGCTGGAACAATACTGGATTTGTGCCAATGGGCGAAAAAGAACGTATAAACAAACAATATCAAGAATTAAATGATAAAGTGTTTGGAAAGTTTCGCCAAGCCAACCAAGAGCTAAGAGACATGAAAGATAAAGGTCATTTAGAAGCTATGGTTAATGCGCCTAATGGAGCACAAAAAATTAAACGCGAAGAAAAGTTTGTATTAGATAAAATAAAAGGATTGCGCAATGACATTGATACCTGGGAAAATAACCTTGGCTTTTTTGCAAAAGCAAGTAGCGACAACCCCATGGTGGTTCAAATCACTGACAAGATAAAAGGAGCACATCGCCAAATCCAACAGTTAGAAGATAAATTAAAAACCATTCGTGAGTTTTTAAAACAAAATCCTCAAAACTAGTTCATGGTGAACTGGCATTTTATTGCACATTTTATTAAACATTATTGGAGTGCAACACGTATTGATGTGTTGCACTCTCCTTTTGTATTTGAGCTATATAACAGCTGTATTGCCAGACAAAATACACCAGCAGAGCTTTTGCCAATTGAAGTTTTAAGACAAGAAGCAAAACAGAACAATACCCAAATTACCCAACAAGATTTTGGAGCTTTGGGTCATTTGCAAACAAAACGTACCCAAAGCGTTTCATATTTTGCAACAACACATGCCAAACCATCTAGGTTGGCGCATATTATTTACCGCATAGTAAATAAATATAAATACCACAACTGTATTGAATTGGGAACTTCATTGGGTTTTACCAGCATGTGTATTGCAAAAGGCTTACCTAAACAAGCCAAACTTATTACCATGGAAGGTGCTGAACAAATTGCTGAAGTTGCTCAACAACACTTTCTAAAATCAAATACACACCAACAAATAATATTACGTTTAGGTAATTTTGATAATTTATTACCAGAAACTTTGGCTCAATTGCCAACTGTTGATTTCGCTTTTATTGATGGTAACCACACTTACGAGGCCACCATTAATTACTTTAATAATTTACTGAGTAAAGTAAATGAGGAGAGTGTTTTAATATTTGACGACATATACTGGAGCCCAGGCATGACAAAAGCATGGGAAGAAATTAAACACCACCCTAAAGTTACCGTGACGGTAGATTTATTTTACATTGGCTTGGTGTATTTTAGAACCCAACAAGCTACAGAACACTTTAAGCTTCGGGTTTTGTAAACAAAATAATTACCAGAGGTTTTGTATATTGCAGTATTAATATACCTGCATGAAAAAAGTTATACTAAGTACCATAGCATTATTTTATTTAATTGCCACAAACGCACAAGAACTTACTTATAAAACAGTAAACCACAATTCGCCTTTAGCAGCAATGGTAAGTATGAGCGATGAAACTGCTGATTATGATCCAAAATTAATTTTAATTAAAGGTAGTGCTCCCGTTCCATTATCATCAACAAAGTACCAAAAATTATTATTGGACGAACAGCGTAAATCATTTACTCCTGTTGCAAATAAAAATCAATACAAAGCCACTGCCCCAGCGCCTACCATGTTAAGAGGTTTTATTGGTAATGGTACAAACGGTACACCCAATGATAATGATGTGTGCATAGGCAATAGCGGACATATTATTAGTGTGGTAAATACAAACTTTGTAATGTACAATGATACAGGTAGGTTTTTATTAAGTAAGTCGTTGTCTAACTTTGGTAAGGCTTTAGGTACGTTAAACAGAACCTATGATCCTCGCGCTATTTACGACCCCATTGCAGATCGTTTTATTGTGGTGTTTTTACAAGGAACAACATCAGCCGATACGAGAATAATAACTGGATTTAGTAGAACAAACGACCCTACTAAAGAATGGAATTTTTATGCCATACCTGGTAATACTTTTGGCGATAGCTCTTGGAGTGATTACCCGATTATATCATTATCAAACAACGAACTTTTTATTACTGTAAATCGCTTGCGCGACAACTCTTCGTGGCAAGAAGGTTTTATTGAATCGTTAATATGGCAGGTAAATAAAGAAGATGGTTTTGCAGGTGATACTTTGCGAAAAAAATTATACTACGATATTAAATACAATAATAAATCCATTTGGAGTATTTGCCCGGTTAAAGGCAGTAACGAGTATTACGGACCAGGGCATTATTTTGTTTCTGTTCGACCAAGTGCATTACAAAACGATACTGTGTTTTTACATGAAATTACTAATAACTTAAATGGTAATCCAACACTTACACTTAAAGTTTTAAAAACAGATGTGGCATACGGATTACAACCCAATGCCCCACAACCAAGCGGACAATATTTACAAACGAACGATGCACGTGTATTAAGTGCAACACATCATGGTGGAGTAATACACTATGTTGGTAACACCATAGACCCTACTCTATTTGCACCTTCTGTTTATTACGGAAAGATTGATTTGCAGGATAAAGCTAACCCTACTATAAAAGGTAAAATTATAAGCTATGACAGTATGGATATTGCCTATCCAAGTATTGCATATGCAGGAGGTGGATTTGGCGCAGACCAAAGTATGATGATTACCTTTTCGCATGTATCGAGAAGTAAATTCCCGGGAAATAGCGCAATATATGCTGATTGGAATGGCGAATTATCTGCTCCTGTGCATTTACGCAAAGGAGATGGTAACATAAATGTTTTACAAGACACCATTGAACGTTGGGGTGATTATACAGGTATTCAACCTGTGTATAATAAACTTGGCGAATGTATTATTACAAACTCTTATGGAGTTGCTTCAGGTGGTCATAATACATGGGTTTCACGCGTTAAAAGTAATGATGTAAGATTAGGTGTGAAACAAAACACCAAAGAAACAGCACAACAAGTTAATTTATATCCTGTACCTGCTCAAGAATATGCACAAATAGAATTTAATTTAACAGAAAACATGATCTTAACCTTTAGTTTAATAGACATTCAAGGAAAACCAACCATTGATTTATTAAGAGATAAAGGTAAAGCTGGCACCAATAAATTTACGTTTAACACAAGCAGTTTACCTAATGGAGTTTATATTTTAAATGTTAACAACAATGAGAAAAACATCATCAGTAAGCGTATTGTTGTTGCTCATTAGCGTTGGAATAATTGCAGGAATTGCATGTAAATCGAGCAACAATAAAAGCAAGAATTTGCAGCAATTACAACAAGAAATGCCTGCACCTATTACAGATAATGAGATAGACTCATTAAAAAGAATACAACAATTAAAACGCGATAGCATACAGAGGAACCGATAAGGTTCCTTTGTTTTTTACATCATGATACCAGCAATGGTAGCCGATAAATAAGAGGCCAACGTACCACACATTAAAGCGCGGAAACCTAATTTAGCCAAATCGCTTCTACGACTAGGAGCCAATTCGCCAATACCACCAACTTGAATGGCGATAGAACTAAAGTTGGCAAATCCACACAATGCAAAACTTGCAATAACAACTGATTTAGGGTTTAAAGTTCCCCCACCAATCATAGGAGTAAGTTGTGAATACGCAACAAATTCATTGATTACCATTTTAGTTCCCATTAACGAACCAACCACTTGTGTATCTTGCGCTGGCACACCCATTGTCCAAGCAAAAACAGAAAACACGGCTCCAAATATTTTATTCAAACTCAATACTTCACTACCAACAATCATTGCTTCTCCGGGTGCTTTAAAAAAGTTTGGAATCTCTACAATTTTAGCTAGAAGGGCATCACCCAAAGCAATAAGTGCAATGAAACCAATAAGCATAGCCATTACATTAAGAGATACTTTTAAACCATCACTTGCGCCATGAGAGATTGCATCCAGCAGATTAGCATGCGTTTTTTTAACTTCTAGTTTTACAGATCCTTTAGTTGGAGACTCTTCTGTTTCTGGCCAAACAATTTTAGATATAACCAATGCTGCAGGAGCAGCCATAATACTTGCAGCCAAAAGATATGGAGCAGGCACACCCATAGAAATATAAACAGCCATCACCCCACCAGCAATACAAGCCATACTTCCACTCATACTTGCCAAAAGTTCACTCATGGTCATCGTGGCCAAATAAGGTTTAATCATAATTTGTGCCTCAACCTGTCCAACAAATGCACTTGAAATATTACTTAAAGCTTCACTGCCACTTACACGCATTAACGAATGAACCAAGCGAGCAAAAAATGAAACCACGATTTGCATTAAGCCAATGTGATAAGCTATGTTAACAAGTACCGCCACAAAAATAATGGCCGGCATAATTTTAAAAATAAACACATAGCTATATGCATCACCCAATAAAGGTTTTAACAAATCAGGACGAACTAAACCACCAAAGACAAATTCCCCACCTTTATCCGCCATTTCTAATAATTTCTTTATGAAATTACCTAACGATGCAAAAATATTTTGTCCTATACTGGTTTTAAGAATGAACAAAGCCAATGCCAATTGAATACCTAGGCCACTGAACACAAGTCGATAATTAATTGCTTTACGATTATTTGAAACCAAAAACGCTAATCCAAGTATTACTACAACGCCTATTAATCCGGTAAATCTTTCCATAATTTGAGGTTACTTTCGTTTATTTAGTTCATCGCGTAAAATAGCTGCGCGCTGGTAATCTTCTACTTGAAGGGCTTCTGTTAATTTTTGCTCCAACTCTTCATCACTCATCCGTTCCATTTCACTGCTTTCTCGCGTTTGGTTATCAAACTCATCCATCTCCATCATATCATCTTCAGTCATGTCTTCGGTAAAAATCATTGCAGCCTCGGCCATGATATGCTCATGCGTGTAAATAGGGCATTTAAAACGAACAGCCAGTGCAATAGAATCACTAGTTCGTGCGTCTATTTCGCGGGTCTCACCATCTACCTCACAAATAAGTTTGGCATGAAACACACCATCTACTAAATTATATATTTCAACTTCAATAATGTTTACACCGAATGTCCTGGCAAAATTTAAAAATAAATCATGCGTCATAGGCCTAAACGGTACTATTTTTTCGATTTCAATAGCTATTGCTTGGGCTTCGAAACTACCAATAATTATAGGTAATTTTCGTTTGCCATGCTCCTCACCTAAAATCAATGTATAGGAACCGTTACTTTGTCCTGAACTTAACCCTACAATATTCAATTTTACTTTACTCATGCAGCCTTAAAATGAGTTATTTATTACTAAGAATTCAAACGTAAGGTAAAATCCCTACTTTTCAAATATTTTGAAGTGATATTACACACATGATTTATACACCCGTTCCCCGCGAAAGAAATAGTTGAGGTTAAACAAATTTTATTTTTATAGGTAGATAGGCTAATTCTGGAATATAACTGCGAATGTTTGTTTCAAAATGAATAACACTTTAAACTTTTTTTGCACACATACTTGCATTTAAAATTTCTTTAGATAAATTGTGCTTACAAACTTTAATATATTTACCATGAAAATGAATTATTTAAAATTAGGTTTCGCAATAGCACTTACATCAGTAATTGTATCAGGTTGCGATGATGCCAAAACAGAAGAAGCCAAACCAAACACATCTACTGAAGAACCCTTTTTAGCATCAACATCAGCAAGTATGCGTGTTGCCGTATTAGAAGATTTTACAGGCGTTAGATGTGGCTATTGCCCTGACGGACACGTGAGAGCTACTGCAGCACAGCAAGAGTTGGGTGCAGACAAATTTATTATCATGGCAGTTCATGGTGGATCATATGCTACACCAGCTACAGGTTGGGCCAACTTCACAACAGCTTTTGGTAACGCCTTGATTGCTCAATCATCAGTAGCAGGATACCCTGCTGGTACTATCAACCGTGTTAAAGCTGCAGATTTAGGAGCATCTCCGCAAATTTCAGGTGGTATTGCAATGAGCCGTGGCTCTTGGGCAACAGCCGCAAAAGCAGTTAATGCAATGCCGTCTCCTGTAAACTTGGGAGCTAAAGCAGAGTTCAATTCATCAACTAGAGAATTAATTGTTAAGGTTGACGCTTATTATACTGCTGAAGAAAGTGTTCAAAACAACATTAACGTAGCTTTTATGCAAAGTAAATTGATGTCAAAACAATCAGGTGCTACTACAAACCCATATGAGCAAAACCATGTGTTACGTGATTTAATTACTGGCCAATGGGGCGAGGTTATTACTGATGCAAAAGCCGTAGGTACAAAAGTTCGTAAAACTTACACCTATTCAGTTCCTGCAGATTACAACGGTACAGCCACTGAAGGCGGAGGAGCCGTGGTAATTGAAAACTGTAAAGTTGTAGTTTTCATCTCTAGAGACAAAACTGATATTTTAACTGCAGTTGAAATTCCTATTACTGTTAAATAATTGTAACAATAATATAATTTATAAAAAAGGAGAGGCATATTTGTCTCTCCTTTTTTATTGTAAAATATGGCCGAACCGTTAAAAAACCTTTTTAGTAAAGAACTTGTAAACTCGCTTGCAAATCATATAAAACAACAGCATAAAAAATTTAATACCCGTGCATTTATTGATGATGTGTTTGATAATATTTGGAATGAAAAGGAACTAAAACAACGCATGCGTCATATCACTGATTGCATAAACAAACACATTCCTTTACCCTACCAAAAACAGATAGAAATACTATCTGAAGTTGCTCCACAATTTAAGGGATTTACTGCCATGATTTTTCCCGATTTTATTGAAGTATACGGACTAGATAATTTAACAACTTCTATAAAGGCGTTAGAACTTTTTACTCAATACAGCAGCAGCGAATTTGCTGTTAGGCCTTTTATTGTTAAATACCCAGAAGAAATGTTGAAACAACACATTAAATGGGCACAACATCAAAATGACCATGTGCGCAGATTAGCCAGTGAAGGTATAAGGCCAAGATTACCATGGGCATTGGCTTTAACCACATTTAAAAAAGACCCCACTCCTATTTTACCTGTTTTAGAATTATTGAAAAACGATGAGAGCGAATATGTAAGAAAAAGCACTGCGAATTGTTTAAATGATATTTCTAAAGACCACCCAGACCTCGTATTACAAATTCTTAATGCTTGGAAGGGTAAAACCAAAGAAACTGATTGGATTGTAAAACATGCCAGCAGAGGACTGCTTAAACAAGGGAATATTGATGCTTTAAAAACTTTCGGGTTAAACGAGCAAGTTCATGCTAAGGTTACGCCATTAAAACTTTCGAAAAACAAATTAAAAATTGGAGATGAATTTTCATTTGAAACCAATATACAATTATTGGATAAAATAGCACACCAAATTAGGGTAGAGTACAACATCTATTTCATGAAATCTAATGGAAAACAAACACCCAAAATATTCCAGATTGGTACTTATTTCATAAAACCAAAGCAAGAAATTACACTAAAACGCAAACATAAGTTTGCCGATTTGACTACACGAAAACATTATATAGGAGAGCATATTATAGCAGT
>JBILPP010000313.1:0-2868 GCA_044373765.1 Bacteroidia bacterium | reverse complement strand
TGTTGCTTATTTGGTGGTAACAGCTATAATTTGGTACACATTGCGTTGCGCCTGGTTGTCCCTCTATGCGCCAATAAGATGCGCTATCGCCTGTTGAGTTATTTACAAATGCATATGGGCTATTTACCCATACCGTATCTATACCTTTATCGTAGGCGAAGCTTGATATGGGGGGTAAAAAGAATGGATTACCGCCTCCGCCACCGCCTGTAATAGGTGATAAGTTAACAAGCCCAGTAAAAAATCTAGGATTATTTGCTCCTCCATAACCAACATTTTGTCCTGCAATTTGAACATCACCAACCCTCAAAGAAACGCCTCCACTAGTAAATGTATTTGGAGTACAAGTACCCGCTCCAGTGCCACTGTATCTATTGGTGCCTGTTGTAAAGAGGGTAAAACGATAAGTTGTATTTGCGGGAATTACGAACGCAATATTTGATATTACCGTGTTTACTGATAAAGCAGTATTGGTAATTCCGGATACAAGTGATGATTGAATGGTGATCCATGTTGGCCCAGCAAGCGTGACAGGACCACTTAAAGAAGTAGATGAATACCAAAGTGTTGAAGTCGTATTATTGTCAGTATTATTAGTCCAATTACCCACAGAGTTAAGATTCATAGGATAACTATTTGTATTTGCGATTACAAACGTAATGAAAGAACCAGCTCCACTGCTATTGGCTCCAGTATAACCGGTGCTTGCTATAGTTGTATTAAGAGTTATTTGTGCACGAGCTACAAAAAAACAACCGCACAAAACTGTTAGTAGTAAAGTAAATTTTATTTTCATAATTCAAATCGTTAATTTATATACCGAATATCGAATTTAGTGCGTTTTTTAAAAAAAACAACAACTTTTACTGTGGGTATGGTCTTAAATGCAATCATTTTATTGTAAAAAATAAAATTTCACCTGCAGAGTATAAAATTAAACACTGACTATCAATGCATAGCAGATAAGAGTCAGATTAAAAAAAAATTAAAGCAAAAGCAGGTTTTAGTTTCAGTTGGGTCAAACTAAGCATTCTGAAGCAGAATTTACTTGCCAAATCTTATATCTGATATGTAGGAATAATCATCCAAAGTTTTTAGAAAGGCGATTAAATCCGATTTGTCTTGCGGGCTTAAATTTAACCCCCCCTTAGGGTGATTTTTTATGATGTTTAAATCTGTGGTTGGTCCGTTTTTGGTTCCACTGTTATAAAATTCAATTACCTCTTCAATGGTTTTAAACCTGCCATCATGCATATAAGGAGCAGAGAATGATAGGTTGCGTAATGATGGTGTTTTAAATAACCCCATGTCTTCTGCTTTACCAGTTATTCCTCCCAAACCCAAATCCAATGGAATAGAGTCAAGACCATTATTGTGAAATTTAAAATCGGTAAAAAATGGACTTCGATCATTGCCATGACAGTGAAAACAGTCGGCACGTTCGGTTGTATACAATGTGAGCCCACGCAATTCTGAATCGCTGAGTTGAATCTCTCCACGTTTAAATTGATCAAACTTAGCATTACCTGAAATTAATGTCCGCTCAAATTGAGCTATCGCAAACATGATTAATCGTGTAGTGATGCTGTCTGTTCCGAATGCCTTTTTAAACAAAGCTGGGTATTCTGTATGAGCACGTAATTCTTGTTCAAGCGCTGCCAAATTTTGATTCATTTCTCTTGGGTCTTCTATTGGCGCTAAAACTTGATTTTCTAGTGAACTCACTCGTCCATCCCAAAAAAATCCATGACCACCTTTTACTAGCGATGGGTCTTCAAACCAACCCAAATTGAATAAAGGCATTGCATTGCGAATACCCAGTTGACCATTAACACCGAAACTAAACTTTTTAGAATCTGAAAATGAAAAACCTTGTGCATGACAAGAACTGCATGAAATGGTATTATCAGCCGATAGGATATTGTCATAAAATAGCTTTTTACCTAGGGCAACTCCTTCCACAGTTAGCGGATTATTAGCAGGAATTTTTAGTCGTGGCCAAAGTAAACCTGTAGGATAATTAATGGTGTATGGAGTTGGTGTGTTATTTGAAAGGGGGTTAACAATAACAGGAGGTTCAAGTTCGTCATTCACCTTACAGGCACCAAAAAATTGTATGGTAAGTAATAAAATGGCAATTATAAATATTTGTATCCGATTCATTTTTACTTACAACTTTAAAATTACTGAAAACTAATTAATGAGAATGCGCCAGTTTCTATATTTTGCTTTAACATGTAAGCATTTGGATGTAAAGCATCATGCATAATTGAAGAAATAGAATCTAACTTGTAATTATTGGGTGTTATAAAAACATCTGCAACATTAAAATTAACATTTGCAGTGGCAGATGAACCTTGGATAATAGTGGCATCAACCGGTAATTCTATAACAGGTAAATTTTGTAATCCACCCATATCAATTGTCATGGGTTGATTGTTATTAAACCGCCCCTGCATTCTAATAAAAATATATCCTGTTGCCCAACTCCAAAACATACCGTTTGATGGATTTAACGCACCTTCTTGTGCACCCGTACTATTTGCAATGCTATCAACCCCAACTAAAAACCGCATTTTTTTGTATGTGCCACCTGGTAAATTTGCGATATTTAATTTTAATGATGCAGGATCTGAAAAGTCAACCAAATTATAGTTGCCTAAATTTACCCAATTACCTGCTTCATTTTGTAATGATACATTACTGATATAGTAGACAAAAGCCGAAAATTTGATGGTATCATTGAGGTTTGTTACAAAATTTGAACTGAAGTTGAATGGCACTTGGTTAAAAGAGTGTGTGAAATTAACCAACAAGCTTCCGTTACTAGGAGTTGGGTTATCATCAATCTTAACATCATCGTTACAA
>JBILPP010000312.1:0-2883 GCA_044373765.1 Bacteroidia bacterium | reverse complement strand
CAATTTCCCCGAATAGAACCAATATGTGGCCCACAAGGTGTATGGCTAATGAAAGATACTTCGTGTCCATTTGCATTATGGAATAAAATTGCTGAATATCCACTTGGATTAAGCAGGCAAGATATTCAGTTAACCGATATTTGCAGTAAAGATACTATTGCGGTTTTAGGGATAATTGTTAAAAATGGGGAGTGTTATGATACTGCTTATTACAGTTATCCTGTTAACAAAGTCTATCAATCTATCTTAATGAAAAGAGAATTCGACACTGATATTTGTGCACCACATCAGGTTACATTTTATACAGTAGATTCTATTCGTAAAGATTTGCTATCGTTTACTTACGACTTTGGAGATGGAACTCCACCAAATACCTATATTTTTAATGGCGTTGGAGATACAGTGGTTAAGTCAATTGATTATGTTTACGCTAAAAATGGCACCTACAATGCAACGTTTAAGTTCTTAACAAAAGACAGCTGTACTAGTGAAAATTTAATACCTTTTGTGGTTGGTAATGTAGCAAGTTTAAGTATTGTTACACCTGAAATATGTGTAAATTCTTTCGCAGCTTTTGATTCAAAAATAAGGTATGTAAATAATCCCATTATAGATTATTGGAACGATACGTTAAGACGAAATGCCAATATGGAACGTATTTACTGGAACTTTGGCGATAGCGACATTTGGTATCTAGGATCCGAAGCCATTAATCACAAGTACACTAAGGTGGGCGTGTATTTCATTAAAATGGCATACAAAGACAGTAGTTTGGTTGCATGTTTTGATACCATTCAAGGATTTAAATATAGGGTTTCGGTTAATGGAATACGCGCATTGGCCAAGCTTAGTAGCGATACTTTTTATTGTGCACCAACTGTAGTTACTTTCAGTGACGAATCTTACGGTATGCAAGGTGATAGCTTACCCAAACCATCTCTTATTGTTGGCAGGTTTTGGGAGTTTGATGCTGGAAAAGGAACAAGCATACTTAAACAGCCTGGGGTATATTACAACCAAAATGGCAAGTACACAGCTAAACTATATTCCGAGTCGGTTGATGGTTGTTATGATACCACATTGGTTACCCTAAACATTGTTGGGCCAACCCCAAAATTTGTTATTGTTGAAGATACTTTTGGATGTATCCCATTTACTGTAAAACTACGCAATCAAACAGGGCAACCACTCAATAATTTTATTTGGTATTTTAACAACCAGGCAGGTGCAATTTACTCAACCAAAAGTGATTCAGACATTACCTTTACCTATACCCAACCCGGCACTTATAAAATAGATTTATTGGGCGAAGACAGCATTACCAATGCCAATACAAAAGAAACCAAAAACTGTACAGCCCGATTTCCATTCTTGGATAATCCAAATGCGTTTCACCCACGAACAATAACCGCGCTGCCAATTGATACCCTTAAATTAACGGTTGAGGATACGGTTTGTATTGATGTGCCTTTTATTGCCAAAGCTTTCGGCACCCAACATAACTTACAAGCCAATTGGTTTTGGGGTATTAATAATGTGCCCGTGCAATGGCCTGTAAATACAGATTATACCTATACTTATGATAGTTCTGGAAAATACAAAATAAGGGTTGATCCAATCACCTTACAAAAGTTTCAATGTGTGGTTGGAACAGAAAAAGACATCACGGTGTTAAGTCCATTGGCCGATTTTACTTATAAACTTAATAACTACCCCAATATACCTTTTTCCAATTTATCGCAAGGTGCGGTTAGGTATGTTTGGGATTTTGGTCAGCCAAGTTCAGCACAAAACATAAGCAATAGCATCAACCCAACCCATAATTATGGCGAAACCATGGAGCGTTATACAGTATGCTTAATGGCATTTGATGCAAAAGATTGTATGGATTCTGTTTGTAAAATAATACCCATGCGAAGTTCAGTTAAAATACCAAATGTGTTTACTCCAGATAATAGTGATGGGCGCAATGATGCTTTTGATATTGATATAGATGGTTGGGAAAAATATGAACTTTTTATTTACAACCGATGGGGTACAATGGTGTTTGAAGGATTAACAGATGGATTTTTTAACGATGGTATAAATTGGGATGGAAAGGATAAAAACGATGGGTCGAAATGCCCCGAAGGAACTTACTTTGTGGTGTTTAAATACAAACTCATCACTGAACCCCAAGAACAAATTTACCACGGAACCATTACCCTAATTAGAGATTAAATTTCCCTTATAAGATTTTATTGATGTTTGTGGAGATTTTAAATGCCGTTATTTGCATGGATGAATACCAAAGAAAGACTCTTATTACTAACCTTAGCGGCCATAAACTTTACCAATATCATGGATTTTATGATCATGATGCCTCTTGGTCCGCAGCTTATGCGTATTTTCAACATCAATACGCAACAGTTTGGCTTAGTGGTTTCTAGTTACACTTTTAGTGCAGGATTCTCAGGTTTTTGTACCGCTTTTTTTATTGATAAGTTTGATAGAAAACGGTTTTTACAAGTGTTGTATGCAGGTTTTTTAGTTGGTACACTTTTATGTGGATTGGCCAATACCTACGAATTATTGATGATTGCCCGCATTTTTACAGGGTTGTTTGGTGGTGTGTTAGGTGCAGTAATTTTAGCTATTGTTGGCGATGTAATTCCTTTTGATCGCAGGGGACAGGCAATGGGGTTTGTTATGGCAGCATTTTCTATAGCCAGTGTGTTGGGCGTGCCGTTTGGTTTACGCATAGCCAACCAATTTGGTTGGAATACGCCATTTTTAGTGCTAGCATTTTTGGCCCTTCCCGTTCAGTTTTTCATTTTTAAATTCGTACCTAATTTAAGCACACATACCCAAGCAGGCAAACAAGTTCAGGTGTTACAAGTCATT
>JBILPP010000311.1:0-2907 GCA_044373765.1 Bacteroidia bacterium | reverse complement strand
TAACTAATGCATTTGAAAATGTAGATACGGTATCCGAGTATCCTACAGGTTTGTAGTTAGTTGGAATTGCTGCACATGGAAAACTTGCTCCCAAAATAGAATAAGATATAGCCAACTTAGGCCTTAAAAACACATTTGTTGAATAGTTTCTACTATAAAAATTAGCTGTTAAGGTGGTACTGGTTGATGACGCCCTAGGTATAATTAACATACCATTATTGTTTGAAGGACTGCTGATCCAACTTTGAACCATATTGGTAACATTAGAACTAATACGCGTACCAACCGACATGCTTGAGGTTCTAACCAAAGTTGCCGAATCAGTTAAAGTATAATCAGATGTAGCATTTGCAGAACCTACTGTCCCCCAATTTGTACCAGAGTTAAACTTGTTCCAAGTTGCTTGTGTTTCAACCCAAGGACGAAGTGATTTTGTTATAGCAGCAGGAAACGGACCATTAGTTGCATTGTATGTATAACTAGCAGAAGATGTTAAGAATAACGTGGCACTAGTAATGGTTTGCGATGAAGCATAACCCGATAAGTCAAATTTTAGTAATGCACGTAAATTTCTACTTGTACGACTTATTAGTTTAAAAGATGTTGCTGTGCCATAATTAATAGTTGTATTATTGGCAGCAATATATGTGTCTAGTGATGCATATATGGTATCTATTTTAGTAACTGTAGGTATGTTAATTCCTGTTTGATATTGCCCAACAGCACATCCATCTTTTATTATGGTAACCCTTACAACGCCCTCAGAACAAAAACCAGCAGCGTTACATGCTTGATAGGTAAAACTATCTTGTCCAATACCTGATGCCGCATCTTTTCTAGATAAATATGAAACAGTACCATCATTATTAATATAAACAAAACCCTTTGATGGTTTCTTGATAATGTTTCGAATAAATAACTGGCTTGAATTTGCAGCACTTGGTGTATTTTTATCGTTTGCTATAACATTAATTACGCTAACATTATCTTCTATCACACTTGCATTATCAGCAGATAGTAGCGGGTATGAAGCCAATGAGCCAACCTGAATGGTTAAACTTGAATTTGCATTTGAAGTACCATCACTGATGGTGTATGTGCCAAGATCATTACCTAAATAGTTAGGGGTACTCGTATAAGTGATATCTCCGTTTGAAGTAAACGACACTGTACCATGAGTAAATCCTGATACTGCAGTTAAAGTTCTGTTACCCGCAGTGCTATCTATATTGCTATCAAACACATTAAACTGTGTTGTTGAACTGGTACAACCTGATGGTAATGATTTTGTAATTGGCTTTGCACTTAATGCAGCAACTGAAGGCACAAGTATAATACCACCTTTCGAATCAAATATCGTTCTTCCACAAGGATCAGTTACTAAGCAGGTAATCATACAATTAGTTGTTTGTTCAACTTCTGCAGGTGTAAATGAGGTAGTTGTGCTTGTTGGATTTGAGAATGTTCCTGGCACTGAAGAAATCCAACGGTAAGTTAGCGAACCTGAGCCGCTGGCTGATACCGTTAAACCATTGTAAGTTGTTAGCGCCTTAAGTTGTGTTGGTATTCCAGAAATAACAGCGGTAAATGTTGATGACATTTTCTCGGCCAACGCGAAAATACTGAAGTTGAAAAACATCTTCTTTGCGGCAATCTTCTGACCATCTGTAGCTAATAATTTCGAACTAGAGAAATCATGTCCACCTTGGTACATTACCCAACCATTATTTGCATTTCCAAAACCACGACCAAAAATATTTACTGCTGCCTGGCCAGGAGTTTTAGTTGGAATTTCTGGTTGCCCATTAGCATAAGTAATAACCTTAGCATCTGTATTCCAAGTACTACCCAAACTTGGCATAAAAACTTGTTCAGAACCTTTAATTTGGGCTGGGTCAGAAACACCCATATACTGTGTCATTACATCAGTTGGATGTTGGTGAACATATGGAGGAGTTGGATGCACGTGATTACTATACATCAATAAACCGTTAGTTGACAAGAAATTCATCTTTAATCTAACATTACTGCCTGCTATGACAGTATCTTTAAATATCGATTCCATTACACTTGGTGCATGGCAGCCGGCCCAGATGGTACCTTTACTGTTTTTATTCCAAAAGTATAAATTACGATGGTTTGCCCATGTAGGATCTGCATGAGGCATAACGAAAATATCATCACAATTATTCAGTGCGTTTGGGGTACGATAACTGAATGCGGTTGCAGGTATACCTGCTTCATTTAAGTATGCAATTGCGATGTAACCGTTTTGCGCATCCATTGCCCAACGCGGAGGCGTTGTAGCAGTAAATGCGATTGGTAACGAGATGCTTGTAGTTGTAGAATCTATAATTACACCTTGTGCTCGCCAACTGTATATTACTTTATCAACCGCTGCACTGCGATAGATTGATGAGATTATAAAAGGACCACCTCGATAAGCTTTACCATTGTATGTAAAGTCAATTCCATCCTTGGTTTTTGATTGATTGATTGACCTTTTAACTGGTACATATTTATTTTTCAGCAAATCATAAACCAAACCATATGGCTTTAACGAATTTGCCGTGGTTGGTGTTAAAGATCCCATATCAATAATGAAAGATCCTTCAGGTATGGTTTCCTGATTTTGTGCTAGTACTTTAAAATTCGTTGCAACTAAATAGACGAACAGTACAAGTTTAAATAACCTGTTAATCTTGTTTAGTGTTGGTTTTGTAGGAACTGATTTCATTTGTAAATATTTCAAAATTAAAAATAGTATCGTATCCAATTGTCTAAACTCATATTTTACATGAGAAGACATTAAAGTGCGACATCTTACCAGGCAAATGTCACACTAAAGCACGCTCGTATTAAAAAAAGATAAAATAGGGCTAACTTTTTCCAAAATAGTACCACACT
>JBILPP010000310.1:0-2910 GCA_044373765.1 Bacteroidia bacterium | reverse complement strand
GTTGTTTATACCTTACTGGTATGGGATAATGTATCAGTAAAAATCCCTTTAGAATTGGTTAAAAAATAGCAGGAATGGTTTGCAGCCAATCCCAACACAACGTCCTGTGATTAAAACAAGTTTGTTTATAAAATCGGATAAAGACTCCATTTTAATTAA
This sequence comes from Bacteroidia bacterium, assembly GCA_044373765.1. GTDB lineage: Bacteria > Bacteroidota > Bacteroidia > UKL13-3 > UKL13-3 > UBA6183. Next base: position 2,751 of record JBILPP010000310.1, on the reverse strand, counting down.
AATATAAAATTTAATACTTTTAAAATCGTGATAAAACATTTTATTCCAGCCTCCTTAATTATTGCATTAGTGCTAAGCACAAAGTTATTAATAGCGCAAAATACTTATGAGATAAAAAACCTGAGTGATGCTGTTAACTCGGCATATGCAGAATTAAACCCTGTAATTAGTGCTGATGGAAAGAAACTTTATTTCGTTCGATCTAGCCACCCTCTAAATCAAAACCCAACAGAAGGACAAGACATTTGGATGAGTGAAAAGGATGAAAACGGAAGTTGGAAAACTGCAATTAATTTGGGTAAACCCTTTAACAAACAACAATTTAACACCCTATTTAATATTAGTCCATCAGGAGATAAAATGTTAATTGGAGGTTCGTATAAAGATGGGGTTTATTGGGGTGTGGGTTTTAGTTTTATTGAAAAACGCAATGGTGAATGGCAAGAACCATATGAATTGGCAATTAAAAAATTAGACAAATTGAACCGTGGGCTTTATTCTTCTGCTTTTTTATTACCTGACAACAAAACTATATTATTAAGTTTTAGTGAGGATGAAGAAGGTAAACTAAACGACTTATATGTATCTAAACTTACCAAAAACGGAAAGTGGAGCGAGCCTATATCATTGGGAAATAAAATAAACACTACTTACGATGAATCAACCCCATTTATGGCAGCCGATGGGGTAACCTTATACTTTAGTAGCAACCGCCAAGGTGGCTACGGACAAAATGATATATATTTGACAAGAAGGTTGGATGATACCTATCAAAACTGGTCAGAGCCTGTAAACTTAGGTCCGCAAATTAACACCGAACAATGGGATGGCTATTATACTATACCTGCAAGTGGTGATGTAGCTTATATGGTATCATATAAAAACACATTAGGCAAAGCTGATATCATTCAAATTAAACTAAATGCCAAAGCAAAACCAGAGCCTGTTGTGTTAATAAACGGAATGGTATTGAGCGCAGATACCAAAGAGCATGTAGAAGTGCAAGTAATTTACGAAGAATTACCATCTGGTAATGAAGCCGGTAAAACCAGCTTTTGGAGCAAGAGTGGTGACTTTAAAATTATACTTCCGTATGGTAAAAACTATGGCATATCGGCACGAGCTGCAGGTTACATTCCTGTATCTGTAAACATAGATTTAACCAAACCAGGCCAATACCGTGAAATAAAACAAAACCTTACCATGGTGCCCATTAAAACTGGCCAAGTGGTGCGATTGAATAATATATTCTTTGACGAATACAGTGATGTACTTAAAGAAGAATCGAAACCAGAATTAAATCGTTTGGTAAGTTTAATGAAAGAAAACAACAACATGATTATTGAGATATCTGGACATACCGATGCAGTGGGTAGCGATGCGGAGAATCAATTATTAAGTGATAAACGTGCCGCAGCTGTAAAGAAGTATTTAGATGCAAAAGGCATTAAAGAAAATAGGTTATTTAGCATTGGTTATGGCGAAACACAACCTATTGCCGACAACAATAATGATATTGACAGACAATTAAACCGAAGGGTAGAGTTTAAAATATTGAAAAAATAAAAAACCGCTAAACGCTAAACTCCAGCGTATAATTTGTTTTAAAACACTCGTGAGAAGGCAGCGCAAGCATGCCTTCTTTTTTTGTTATATCCTTATGCCCTTCTATGTAATCAGAATGGCCAAACCAAGGCTCTAAACAAATAAAACGCTGTGCCCCATACTTAGTCCAAACACCAAAATAAGGAAAACCGTTAAAGCACATGGTAACGCGGTAATTGCTATTTTTATGCACCAAACTAACTTGGTTTGATTGTATATTTTTAAACACCAGTGCATCTAATTCAAACAAATCTGAACTTAGGGGCAATACTTCTGTATTGTTTAATACCAATTGGGTTTGATGGTTAAATAAACCACTTTCAAGTAAATGTCTTTCGGCTGTTTCGGGTTTATTAAACAACAATTCGTATTGAGAGAAATCGCCATCAGGAATTAAAAAACCTGGATGTGCCCCAATGCTAAAAAACATGGTTTCTACACCCAAATTATACACTTCGTAACCACAAATCAACTTGTCTTCAACCCATTGGTATGTTAGTATTAGCTTAAAGTCGTAAGGGAATTTTTGTAATGTTTCCTCACTATATAACAGCTGATAAACCACCTTATTTTCTGTTTGTTCAATCAAAGTAAACTTTTTATCGCGTGCAAATCCATGCTGCGAAATTGCGTATCCTTTGTCGTTTACGCGCAATAAATCGTTTTTAACTTTACCCACAATTGGAAACAAAACTGGAGCCGTTCTTGGCCAAATATCAGCATCGGCCTGCCACATAAATTCAGTTCCATTAAGGTGTTTAATGCTTTTTATTTCGGCACCGTTATTAGAAACAACAGCACTAAAGTTTAATCCTTTTATGGTTGTTAATTGTTCCATATTTTAGTGGTTTTAACGCAACAATCTTAGTAATGCAATTTCGGTAAAAAGAAACAATATTGCTATGATTATAAACCACCGCCACAATTGTTTACCACTCAACTCACTGCTTATTTGCGCTCCCAATACCTGAGCATCAGCCGTATTTACAACTACTTTATTAAATGTTTCGGTTTGTGTGGCAATAGCATCTTCGCTTAAAAAATTCATACTGCTTTCCGTGCGGTTGTCATTAAACGCCAAAACAGAAAGCACATCGCTGCTACCTTTTTCTGTAACCTTAAACCAACCCGGGCTATTAATGGCAT
>JBILPP010000309.1:0-2912 GCA_044373765.1 Bacteroidia bacterium | reverse complement strand
CGTTTGTATACATTCCCAAAGGTGTTCGTTGCCCAATGGAATTATCAACTTATTTCCGTATCAATGCAGAAAACACAGGTCAGTTTGAGCGCACATTAATTATTGCTGATGAAGGGTCTTACGTAAGTTACCTAGAAGGATGTACTGCACCAATGCGTGATGAAAACCAATTGCACGCAGCTGTAGTTGAGTTAGTCGCGTTAGAAAAGGCAGAGATAAAATATTCTACCGTTCAAAACTGGTACCCTGGCGACAAAAACGGAAAAGGTGGTATTTACAACTTTGTAACTAAGCGCGGTATTTGTTTGGGTGATTATGCCAAAATTAGTTGGACCCAAGTGGAAACCGGCAGTGCCATTACATGGAAGTACCCAAGTTGTATATTAAAAGGCGATTATTCAGTGGGCGAGTTTTTCTCTGTAGCTGTTACCAATAATATGCAACAAGCTGATACAGGAACTAAAATGATTCACATTGGTAAAAATACCAAAAGTAGAATTGTATCAAAAGGTATATCGGCAGGTAAATCTCACAATACGTATCGTGGATTGGTTAAGGTAAATAAAAAGGCCGATAAAGCGCGTAACCATACCCAATGCGACAGTATGTTAATTGGTGATAGAAGTGGTGCACATACGTTTCCGTATATTGAAATAAACAATAAAAGTGCTATGGTTGAGCACGAGGCAAGTACCAGTAAAATTGGTGAAGATCAGATATTTTATTGTAACCAACGCGGTATCGGTACCGAAGAAGCCATTGGATTAATAGTAAATGGTTTTTGCCGCGAGGTGTTAAATCAATTGCCAATGGAATTTGCTGTTGAAGCACAAAAATTATTAGCAGTATCATTAGAAGGATCAGTGGGATAAAGGAAGGCTTTTTGCTATTGGCCTCTGGCTTTTAGCAGTAAGAATAAAGAGATATTAATTAAACAGATAAAGACAAATTGCCAACGCTATTAGCTAACATCTAATAGCCAACAGTCAACAGCAGCATATGTTAGAAATAAAAGATTTAAAAGCAGAAATTGAAGGAAAGAAAATCCTTAACGGAATAAATTTGGTTGTAAAACCAGGCGAAGTTCACGCTATAATGGGACCTAATGGAGCCGGAAAAAGTACCCTTTCTGCCGTATTAGCTGGTAGAGCTGATTATGCAGTTACAGGTGGTGAAGTTAGTTTTAATGGAAAAGATTTACTGGAAATGTCTCCAGAGGACAGAGCACGCGAAGGGGTGTTTTTGGCATTTCAATATCCAGTAGAAATACCAGGTGTAAGCACAACAAACTTTTTAAAAACAGCCATTAACGAAAAACGTAAATACTTAGGTTTAGAGCCTATGGAAGCAACTGCTTTCTTAAAGTTTATGCGCGAAAAAATGGAGTTAATGGAAATGGATAAAGCATTAACCAGCCGTAGTTTAAACGAAGGTTTTAGTGGTGGAGAGAAAAAACGAAATGAGGTTTTTCAAATGGCCATGCTAGAACCTAAGTTAACCATTATGGATGAAACCGATTCGGGTTTAGACATTGATGCATTGCGATTGGTATCTGCAGGCGTTAACAAATTAAAAGATGGCGAACGTTCATTTGTTGTTATTACCCACTACCAACGTTTATTAGATTATATCGTACCTGATTTTGTACATGTGTTGTATAAAGGAAGAATTGTAAAAAGTGGTGATGCCTCTTTGGCCAAAGAACTTGAAGCTAAAGGTTACGATTGGATTAAAGCAGAAGTTGAGCAAGAAGCCAACGCTTAATCTGATAACAATTGATCATATGTTTTAGGTTTATACCAAATCATAAAACTTTTCATTTCGAATTTCGGCATGAGTAACCTTGTTACGCATCGGTCATTTCGAATTTTAAACAATACTTTACCATGTTATTAGAAACCATAAAAAAAGATTTCATTCAATACAAAGCACAAGCTGAGCCAGGTGAGTTTTTAACCTTGCGCGAAGCGGCTTTTGCCGAGTTTGAAAAATTGGGTTTCCCCACTACCAAGCACGAGGAGTGGAAGTACACCAATTTGAAATCTATAACAGACAATACATTTCAGTCAACCTGCGAGATAAAAAGCCTGGTTAACGAATTGTTTAACGCTTCAATAGAATCAAAACTTACAGCCAACTTTTTGGTTTTTGTTAATGGTTCACTTGTAAACGAACTGTCAAAAATTATTGAGAAAGATAACAGCATTGTTATTTCAAACTTAGCCACTGCGCGCAAAAACAATCAAGCCATTTTTAACCAACATTTTGGTAAGTATGCCAAAGTAGAAGGTCAGGCAATGAATGCTTTAAACACAGCATTGTTAAGTGATGGTGCTTTTGTTTTTGTACCTAAAGGTAAAACAGTAGCACATCCTGTTGTTATTTTTAACATCAGCGATGCTTCTGATTTAAATGTATTGGCCCAACCGCGTAACTTAATTGTAGTGGAAGAGCAAAGTACGTTAACCATTGTAGAAACATATTACGCAACGGGAACAAATGCTTCGTTTACCAATGTTGTTACAGAAACTTATGCTGGTAAGAGTGCTCATGTTGAGCATTACAAAATTCAACAACAAGCAGGTGCGTGTTACCAAAATAATTTCACTCAATTTTTTCAGGAAGCTGATACCAACATTAACCATGTAACACTAACGCTTGATGGAACTTTGGTGCGCAACAACCTTCATTTTTACATGAATGGAGAAAACTGCAATAGCTTGCTGTATGGTCTTTATGTTACCGATAATAAAGATCTTGTAGACAACCACACCCGTGTTGATCATGCAAAACCGAATTGCTTTAGTGACGAAAAATATAAGGGTATTTTAAAAGGTCATTCAACTGCTGTTTTTAACGGTAAAATTATGGTTCATTTAGATGCTCAAAAAACCAACGCTTACCAACGCAAC
>JBILPP010000308.1:0-2914 GCA_044373765.1 Bacteroidia bacterium | reverse complement strand
AACTGCATCAAAATTACCTCCATAATAAACAGTATTTCCATTTCTGTAAATGGAATGAACCTCTCCGTTGGGGCCTACCCAATTATCTTGTTCACCTAATGTGGATACTGCAATAGTAGCCACATGATCTTGATTACCGGTAAACGAAGTATTGGTTACTTGACAAGTATAAGTGCCCGCTTTGCAAACATTAATACTTCTTGTAGTTGCACCCGTAGACCATAAATAGGTTTCACCGGCTGTTGCTGTGAGGTTGGTACATTGACCATTTAACAATGGAAAAGGCAACGATGAGGTAATCAAGGATGATTCGTAAAGCTTAATTTCATATAATATTTGCCTTAGAGGTGCTGTTCCTCCATAATTAGCATTAAATGTTGGTATTGTTATTCTCCAATATCTTGAAATTTTAATATTAGGCATGCCACCTAGGTCAATCGCTGAATAACCACCCGCTGTAAGAGAAACAGAATTAACTTGTTTACTTCCAACAACTACCCATGGACCAAGTGAAGAACTGGCACTCTCCACTGTTATTGTAAAAGGAACTGTTCCACTATACCAATCTCCTATCATCATGATATTTTGCAGTACAATGGGTCTCTTAGTATCAAATACAATAGCTGAAGATTGGAAATTACAATTTAGAGCTATAATTCCAGTTCCAGTAGCTTTAGAACCAATAGATATATTATTAAATAATACTCTACCCTTATTAGTAGATACACAAACACTTGGAGACTCTGGACTAAAGTAATTTGATGATTCATTAGTTACACTGACAAAAAACGTGGTATCGTTCAATACGAGTGTTTGCGCAGTAACGCAGTTTAAAATTTGTAAGAGTATAATTAATATTCTTTTCATGTTTTTTTCAATTATTAAATTCTAAAAGGTTTTAATTAATATTACGATTGAAGGTATCGTCAATTAATATTTTTCGCAGATAAGACAAGTACTTTGTGATTGTATAAGCCCTATTATAAAGAAAGATGAATAATAAAATTGCTAACACTGTAAACAATAAAAATACACTCAAGTGTAGATATTGTTTGATACAGTTAAGTATAGCAAATCCAAACAATGACATAGGTAGAGCAAATAAAAAAGATGAAACAAGCTTTAATCGTTCAACTAAATAATCAATATGTTGAAAAATAATTTTTGAACTATCAGGCGATGGAGAAAAAAGCAAATACTTATACCAATTTTTAATATGACGATTAGCTGACGCATCCTCTTCATATTGTTCAATAATTTTTGGGTCCGAGCGTTTAATTTTATCATCTAACCATTCTTCAATGCTTATACTAAATTCAAGACATAGAAGACCGACAATTAATATAACTATTGTTAAGAGGGTAATCGATAATTCAATATTCTGTGAATAGAAAAAATAAATTGGAGGAAAACAATCTACAGCGATTATAGCAAAAGGAATCACTGCAATAAATCCACTTATAGTAGCTATACCATAATACTTAAATGAAGTTGTTAAAATATTACTTGTCATAATACTATTGCAACAAAATCTTCCTTGTTGTTACCACATTTCCACTCGCATCTAATAACCTTACATAGTAAATGCCTTTACCTGTCCAGGTACTTAAATCTATATTGAATTGCGCTTGTGTAATGGCGCTATTAAATACCTGCTGACCTATACTGTTTTGTATTTTTATGCTGTAACCACTCATTGCAGTATAGTTTCCATTATCAATAGTTATGCGATCTTTTGCTGGGTTAGGATAAATAAGTATGTTATTGGCAATATTAGGTGTTGGTAAACCAACCGTGGTTTGAATAATTAAGGTATCGGTAACGGTGGTTAAACAAGTATCAGCAACCTTTAGGTACGCAATCTTTGATGTATCTGCACAACCAGTAGAATTTACTAATGCACGAAAAGCTTGGTTGTGATTAGAAACTGATACATTGTTAACTCCTAAGGTATTTGTATTAGCTCCAGTGTAATAGCTATTTGCAGGCAAGTTCATCCATCCAATATTTAATGGATTGGTTTGCCACTGGTAAGAACTACCATTGGCACTTGCAGTTGTGAATTGTGCATTTAAGCCTACTCTAACGCTTGTATTTGTTGGTTCTGTAGTAATGATGATGTCGTTGCAACCTTGGTATAATTTTGTTATTTCTTGTTGGTTTAAAGCACGATTCCAAATACCAATATCATCTAAAGACCCTTTGAACCATCTATACCAGTTTAAATCAACCAAGGTAAATGCCTTACCAAAATATAAATCTTCTTGAGATTGTGCCACTACTCCTGAGGCTTGTATCGAATTTTTAAGTATACCATTAATATAAATATTCATAATGGAACCTGTATACGTTACAACAACATTAGTCCATACATTTAGAACTGGTTTGATATTTGAATTCAAGGTTCCGATGCTTCTGGATCCTGATGTGATAGCAGAATCATAAGGATAACTCGGATAAAAAAACAATTCAACACTTCCACTAGCCCAACCTGAATTAAAAGGTTTAGAAATAAGCGTTCTTGGTCCATCTATATCGCCACTAGGGTTAGGTAAGGCAGGGCAGGGGCTGTAATCGGGTATTTTAAACCATACTGATACTGAGTATTGATTAATAAAATTTAACCTAGAATCGTGTGGAATATTAATATAATTAGAAGTGCCATTAAAGTCATATGCTTTACTAATTTGATTAAACCTATCTATTGTAGAAGTAGTTCCGTGAACAATTCCGTTTAGGTTGTTCCCACTCACATCATTTGCATTGCCATTAAAAGGCCAAAAACCAACTAAACCATTTGTTGGCACATAACTTGGCACTTGAGCCATTGTTGCATTAGCAAATCCTAAGATTGCAATTAAAGCATACAGAACTTTTTTCATATTTGTTTAATGTATTTGTATTGTTTTTATTA
>JBILPP010000307.1:0-2921 GCA_044373765.1 Bacteroidia bacterium | reverse complement strand
GGTCGGCCAAGCGTAACATTGTTTCTGATATTGGCATATTACGTGGCTCAATTCAAATAAATGCGGCTAACCCAAACGATGGGTATGTGCAATTAAAAAACCAAATGCCTGTTGTAATTAAATACCTTAATGAGGCAGGTATAAAAAAAGACCAAATAGAAATATTCCCGATCACCTCATTTGCAAATTACGAATACACTCCACAAGGCATGCAAACGGGTAGGATTTTAAACTACACCCAATCGCAGCGTTTTCAGTTTAAACTAAACGATGTGCAGAAAACAAAAACACTTTCTCTGCAAATTACCGATTTGTTAAACCAGGGTATTGCCTTACAAATGGATGCACCTGAATATTACTACAGCGGCTTGGCCGATTTAAAAATTCAAATACAGGCTGATGCCGCTAAAGATGCACAAACACGTGCTTCGAGAATAGCCGAATCTACGGACCAAAAACTGGGTGCCATGCGTGGCGCTAAAATGGGGGTACTACAAATTACGCCTAAAAACAGCAACGTTATTGGCGATTATGGCATAAACGATGTGAGCTCTATAGAAAAAGAGATTACTGCTGTTGTACATGCTAATTTTGAAATTGATTAAACCAGTTGATGTATAAACGAATTCTATTTTTTATCAGCCTTATTTTTATGGTGCACCAATCAGTTGCACAAGTAAAAAAAGATTCGGTTACGTTTACTTTGGGTGGTGGGGTTGATTTGTATTATGGCTACCATTCATCAAACCAAACAGACATACCCTACTATGTTTCGCATGCCAAACACAACCAAATTAATTTAAACCTGGCTTACCTTAATTTAAATTTTAGTTACCAGCGGTTTAGGGCCAATGTTGTTCCGGCTTCGGGCACTTACATGTTGGCTAACTATGCTGCCGAACATCAAACAGCACAGCATTTGGTACTTGCAAATGCGGGCTATCTTATTAACAAAGAAAAAAGCATTTGGGTTGATGCAGGGATATTAAATGCGCCCTATACTTTAGAGAACCCTTTCTCTAAAGACCAATTGATGTATACCCGATCGTTGGCATCAGAATATAGCCCATACTTTATTACTGGTGCACGTTTAACCGCTCCTCTTAATAAGAGATTAACTTTTTACGGTTATTTAATAAACGGATGGCAACAAGTTAAAGATGTAAACAAATCGTTGAGCATTGGTACTACCCTTGAATACAAGCCTGATAGCCTCAATACCTTTGTGTTAACTTTTTATGCAGGCGATGAAAAATCAACCCGAAACCCCAATTTTAACATGCGTTATTACACCGACATACAGTGGATGGCCAACTTAAACAAATGGAATTTTGGAGCTGTGGCTTCTATTGGTTTGCAACAAAAATCAAACAACATCAACACAAACCTAAACCACATTTGGTGGCAAGCTACATGTATAGGTAAATACAATTTTAACGCAAAACACAGTATGGCTGGCCGTTTAGAATACTACAACGACAAACACCAAAGCATAGTAACACCATTGTATAACATGGCAAGTTTTGATGCCTTAGGTAGCAGCTTGTGTTACTCGTTTAAATTAAAACGAAACGCCATGTTAAGGTTAGAAGGTAAACATTTGTACAGCACAGATAAAATACAAGCCGATAAAAACAACAAAGCCACGAACGAATCGTGGCTTGCTGTGGGTAATGTGACCATTTGGTTTTAGCGGTTAAATTTTAACCGTGAGCCAAATTTACTTTCATCAAATTTTCCGTTATCGTAAACCAAATGTCCGCTAACTACGGTATGGGTAACCACCGAGTTAAAGGTTGTTCCTTCAAACGGACTCCAACCACATTTGTATAACAAGTTACTTTTATCAACCGTATAGTTTTTGTTTAAATCAACCAAAACCAAATCGGCATAATAACCTTCGCGTATAAAACCACGTCTGTCTATTTCAAACATTTCTGCCACGTTGTGACACATTTTTTGCACAATGGTTTCTAACGATATTTTACCTTGGTGGTAAAACTCCAACATGGCATTTAACGCATGTTGAACCAATGGTCCACCCGATGGGGCTGATAAAAATGGATGGCTTTTCTCTTCTATGGTATGTGGTGCATGGTCGGTTGCAATTACATCTATCCTACCATCTAATACGGCCGCAAAAATTGCATCCCTATCTGCGGCAGTTTTAACCGCAGGGTTCCATTTTATTAAGTTCCCTTTTGTTGCATAATCTGCATCACTAAACCACAAGTGGTGTATACAGGCTTCGGCTGTAATTCGTTTCTGGCTTAATGGAATATCGTTGCGGAATAAACTTAATTCTTTAGCTGTACTGATGTGTAAGATATGCAAACGGGTGTTGTGCTTCTTGGCCAAATCAACTGCAAAAGAAGATGACTTGTAGCAAGCTTCTTCGTTTCTGATGATGGGGTGAAAATGAGCATCTATCTTATCTCCGTATTGGGCTTTAATAGCTGCCATGTTAGCCTTAACCAAAGGATCATCTTCGCAGTGGGTGGCAATTAATGTTTTTACTTCGGCAAAAATGCGTTCCAATGCATTGGGGTCATCTACCAACATATCACCTGTTGATGAACCCATGAAAATTTTAACCCCACACACATTGGTTGGATCAACACGCAATAACTCGTTTAAATTGGTGTTTGTTGTACCCATAAAAAACGAATAATTGGCCAACGAACACTGCGCTGCACGTTCGTATTTTTGCTCTAACAATTCTACAGTAGTTGCACTTGGCGAGGTATTGGGCATTTCCATGTAACTGGTTGTACCACCTGCTACAGCGGCTTTCGCTTCGGTATAAATTTCTCCTTTATGTGTTAATCCGGGTTCTCTAAAATGCACTTGGTCATCAATAACACCAGGCATTAAATACAAGCCTTCAGCATTAATCACTTTATCTGCTGGCATGGCAATGC
>JBILPP010000306.1:0-2930 GCA_044373765.1 Bacteroidia bacterium | reverse complement strand
TTAAAGTGCTCCAACTCGCTTATTCGTCCGGGTAATTCACCTAACGGAATAAGTGTTGCACCTATATTAAATACTTCGTACTCGTGTACCTCTCGTACATCAAATAAGTTTAATTTTTCTCCAGCGTCCATGCGCTCTTTTAAATCTTGTGTAGTTATATCTGCCATATGCAATTATGTGTTTATGTTTAAATTAACGTTGTAAAATTACTTTTTGAACCGTGGTTGCTGCACTTTTTTCATCTTTAATATGTACCAAGTATAAACCATCACTTAAGTTGTTCAAATTTAAAGTATGGGTAACTCCCGATTCATTAAACAAAATTTTGCCCATTAAGTCAACAACACTAATGGTATACGAGGTTTGGTGCAAACCACTAATAAATAAATTACCTTGATTAGGATTTGGATAACAAGTAACCTGAAGCGCTTTTGTTTCAAATTCGTGTTCACCAACGGGTAATGGATCAATCCACTTACCTACAATCGGGCGCATCATCAAAGCACCGGGCAGATTAGTAGGTTGCCATAAGCCTTGTACGTTGTAAAACATCTCAGGATTAGGAGCGTACTGTTGGTTAAACTTAAAATTCAGGTCTAACCCAACGTTTAGTTCAAACTGCTGATTTTGTTCCCAACCGATAAAAACTTCGTTGGTAACATATATTGGTTGATTAAACTTTACATAATAAAAACCATTTCTTGCATTGTAATAAACTGCATTTGCAGGTATACTTAATATAGGTTCTTCGGCCGTTAACGAAACGCTTTTCCAAACCATTATATTAAATGGCAAAGTACTCACATCATTCACACTTCTGTTAAAATGTACCGCTATTCCGTATAAACTATCCGGTTTAGCAAACTCATACCTTAAAGCCACTTTACCCACCGCATTTTTTATTCCATATCCTCCCTCTGCCGTTCCGTCATCATAGGCATAATAGTTTACAAAATAAGTGGGTTGCCATACTGTATCGTTCGAACGGATGTTATCAACCGTGGTTCCTAAACGGGTATAAAACCTACTCCAAACTACCACAGAATCACCACTAAAATTACCTGCTATATTTATTGTTTTTTTGATGCTTGCGGCACGCGAGCTGCGCGATGGCAACACACTAATAATACTACCAAAAGTGTCTAAACGTGAAAATTTTTGATCGAATATTTCTCGTCCGTAATCAATGGCATAACTCTGGTTGCTGTTGTTACTTACCCCAAAATATTGCGTATCGTTAGTATAGGTAGCCGATGCAACTTTAAAGTGACTAAACGGCATAGCACTGTATTTTTTAAGCAGTGGTGATGGATTTTCTTGAATAGCAATATCAGTAATGGCATCGGTTAATGTACGGCCTTTATTAAGGTATACATAATCTAAATGCCAATGGCTTAAGTTACCTGTTCTACTCCCAATATTAATAAAGCGCATTTGAAACTCATCATGCAAATACAAAGCAGGTAATGCGATACGAACCTGTAAAAACGAATCGGTTAAAAAATCGCGAGGTGCACCTTTCCATAATAAATTAAACGAATCGGGTGATGCAGCATTATATCTGCCAAATAACATCAAACTATCACCAAAATCAGGCTCCATTCCTAAACCTTGTGGCTGCACAAAAAAACTTAAGTAAACAGAATCTGCAGCAGTTAATCCATTAAGTTTAATGGGCAATGATGTTAATGTATCACAATAACCACGACCAAAACCGTAAGGCACTCCTACCCTATTTAAGCCATCAAAAGTGGCCACATTTAAACTTGGCGGTGCAATTGGAAATCGGTTGTTTACAAAAACCAATCTATCCAACCATTTATTCTGGTCGGGGTATACTTGGTTTGATGAAAAATCATCAACAAATGGGATGAGCACTTTTTGCCCAATATGAAAACCGCTCACCACCCATTTCAACGTATCGTTAGAAACACCTCGAGAAATAACCCTATATCCAAAATTTGCATGGTTAAATCGGTTACCGTTAACATGTGCCGTAAACGAATTCCAAGCTCCTGATTGAGCTGCGCTAACGACTAATTGTGTAATCCAAAGCCCTCCGTTGTTTTTAAATTGTAATATTAAAGAGTCGTTGTTTTGGCTTGATATAGCAAGGTAATAAAAACGGAAGTAAACAGAATCCTTGGTATTTAGTTGAGACAGATCAACACTATGTGACTCTATGGTGTCGTTAAAACCATTGTTGTAATTGTTTCCATTTAAATCTTGCGCGTCTAGCTTTATTACATTACCCCAGCTTATTCCAAATCCTGTCCGCTTATCGCCTTGCATTAATCGCCAAGTGTTACGATATGTTTGTGTGGTATTCCAAAAAATATTTTCGTAATAAGGAACAATTTGCTTAATCGCGAAAACAAAATTAAATAGTCTGAATGTATTGGTATTTAAAGCACTTCGGGTTGAGTAGTTTTGCCACCTTAACTTAAATCCAGCATGCTGGTATAACAATCCCAAAGGAAAATTAAACTGAATATTTCTGCGTTTGACACTTATTGGGACAGAGCGCCAAATATTATCCCAGTTTCCAGCAGCATTTAATGCTTGCAATACCAAAGAATCTCCCACTTGCCAAGTCTCACCCATTTCATACTCAAAGCCGATGTAACATTTATCTGGTATGGTAATCAGATTAATGCTGTTTGAGGTAAGCTCATCTGTAATACCAAACGTACCATCACCATTATTGTAAGTTGCTCCTGCATTATTTTGGGCATTAAATATAGCTATGTTGTTGGCTGTTGTAACACCACCAGCTTCCCAAAAAAGTGTATCGGGTTTGGTTTTAGTAAAATGTTCAACTAATGGAAACTGCTTGGGAAATAGGGCTTGCGTTTTAGTTAAAACACTTTGGGTTTGATTAACCGATAAATTTTGCAACAATAAATTACCATGTAAAGGCAAACGGGTTT
>JBILPP010000305.1:0-2945 GCA_044373765.1 Bacteroidia bacterium | reverse complement strand
GTTTGGGGCACGGCAACGAAAATGTAAATCAAGCCTTAAAAAACCAGATAGATAAATACATGCACCTTATGGTGTATGGCGAATATGTGCAAGCACCACAAGTGCAGTTGGCACAAAAATTAACATCGCTCCTACCCGATTCATTAAACAGTGTATACTTTGTGAACTCCGGTGCAGAAGCTACTGATGGCGCTTTAAAACTAGCGAAACGCGTAACCAAACGCAGCGAGATTATTGCTTTTAAACACGCCTACCACGGCAGTACACATGCGGCATTGAGTTTAAATAGTGAAGAGGAATACAAAAACGCGTTTCGCCCATTGTTGCCTGATGTACGTTTTTTAACAAACGGAAATGTAGCGGAATTAGAAAACATCACCCATAAAACAGCTTGTGTAATTATTGAGGTTGTTCGTGGCGAAGCAGGTTATTTGCCAACTAACGAAACTTTTTTAAAAGCACTACGCGATAAATGTAATGCGCATTGCGTATTGCTTATTTTTGATGAGATACAAACGGGCATGGGTCGTACCGGAAAAATGTTTGCTTTTGAACATAGCGGTGTTGTACCTGACATTTTATTGCTTGGAAAAGCATTAGGGGCAGGCATGCCAATGGGCGCTTTTGTGGCTTCGCATAATATGATGATGACTTTAGCCGAAAATCCAATACTGGGACACATTACTACTTTTGGCGGACATCCAGTAATAAGTGCAGGAGCACTTGCAGGCATTGAGGAGCTAACATCAAACCCATGGATAAGTGAGGTAGCCGAAAAAGAAAAACTTTTTCGTTCATTGTTGATTCATCCCGCAATTAAAAGTGTGCAAGGTAAAGGGCTAATGCTATCATTAGAATTAAGTAGTTTTGAATTTAATAAACAGGTAATTGATGGTTGTATTGCTGATGGGTTGATAACCGATTGGTTTTTATTTGCCACCAACCGCATGCGCTTATCGCCACCACTTATTATTACCCCTGAACAAATAAAGCAGGCTTGCCAAATTATTGTAAATAACCTAAATAAGTTTTATTATTGATTAAACCTTTAAGATCTTAATACATCTTAGAAGCACTTAAATCAACTTAACATGAAAAAAATAACCTTTTTAGCAGCCATTGCCTTAATGGGTATGGCGCTAAGTTTTGTATCGTGTAAAAAAGACAGTACAGATGGTATTGATTTGGAAACACAAAGTTCTACAGACAACTATTTGGCCGACAACCAAATTAATGATGAGCTTAAGCAAGTAGATGAAGCAGCAGCAAACAATAACCTAGGCAAAGCAGGGCCAACTGTTATTGTTGATAGTACTTCAACTCCGAAGGTAATGACCATCGACTATGGCACGGGAACTATTTGTAATGATGGCAAACAACGTTCGGGTAAATTAATCGTTACCTGGACAGGCCGATACCGTGATGTAGGAACTGTAATAACTGTTACTACAGCTAATTTCTTTCAAAATGGAAACCAAATTGATGGCACTAAAACCATTACAAACCAAGGGCGCAATACCAGCGGAAACCTAACTTACAGCATAAGTGTTTCGGGTAGTAAAATAAAAACTCTTGATGGCAAAAGCAGAACATGGAACTCAACGCGCAACAGAGAATGGATAGCTGGAGAAAATACACTTACACCAACTGATGATGTATATTTAATTACAGGAACTGCCAGCGGTGTAAATGCAAACGGATTAAGCTACACTGCTAATATAACCCAAGCACTTCGTTTTGATTTAAGTTGCCAATATCGCTTAACTGCAGGCGAAATTGAATTAACACCTCAAGGTAAGCAAATACGAATAATTAACTACGGATCAGGAACTTGCGATAATACTTTTACGGTTAAGGTAGGTAACAAACTAATTACCATTACACGATAACAAACTAAACCACATAAAAAAAGCGCTGTAAGCGCTTTTTTTATGTGGCAATAATTTTAATTCCAACTTAAATCCTCAGGAGAATTTGCCATAGGAGCAAAATCTTCACCCAATAGCTTAACTACATTGCCCCACATGTTTTCCATGTCATCATCAAAAATTATCAACCCATCGGCCACCGCAACCCACCAAGACTTCTCTTCTATTTCCTCTTTTATTTGTTCTGGCTCCCAACCGCTGTATCCTAAAAAAAATCTAAAATCATTAACCTCCGCTTTATCCGTTTCAATTAGATTACTTACGTAACTAATATCACCACCCCAATATATATTGGGCAATATTTCCATACTACCAGGTATTTCATCACCATGCTTATGAATAAAATGAAGCGAATTAGGCTCAAGCGGACCACCATGAAATACAGGAAACTCATACTGCAGTAAGTCAGGCGCAATTTCACCCGTTAACATATCCAGCGGCTTATTTAATATAAATCCTACAGCACCAAAATCAGTATGTTCGGCTATTATCACTACTGATCGTCTGAAATTAATGTCCTCTAAAAAGGGTTCACTAACCAACAAACTACCACGGGTAGGATTTTGAAACACTTTTTTTACTTGCTTTATCTTCAAAACGTTTACTTTTTAAAATATATACGCAAAATCATAACAAAGAGTTACATCAAGTATTACTTTCGCATGGTAATTATCCGAAATATATTCGTTTAGTTATTTATATTTTTTGAACATCACGTTAATTAAGTTGGTAATGAACGAACTAACCAATAAAAAGATTGCTGCATTAAGAGTTGATTACCGTTTAAAGGAATTTAACGAAACGCATGTTTTAGCTGATCCTATAAAACAGTTTTCTGCTTGGTTTCAAGAGGCCTTAGAAGCCGATGTAAACGAACCTAACGCTATGACCCTAGCCACTGTAAAACAAGACAATACGCCAAGCGCACGGGTTGTTTTATTAAAAGGGTTTAATGAGTCGGGGTTTAGTTTTTTTACCAATTACAATAGCCACAAAGGACAACAAATTATACAGAAC
>JBILPP010000304.1:0-2962 GCA_044373765.1 Bacteroidia bacterium | reverse complement strand
GAATATTTAAACCGACATCCTGAACTAGAAAAGAATTGCAGCAAAGGCGGTACCCAAAGTTATTTAACCACAGACGATACCGCTAATTTTAACGATCATGCAGGCACGTTTTTAGGTAAAAACATATACAGCAAACACGTGAGTTTGATATCGAATTAATCAATAGAAAGTCGAATAGAGTTGAATTAAAGATTCAAATGCCTATATCAAACTTATTTCGTGAATAGATTACCCGAAGAGCCCTTATTAATAATTTTAGTAAAACTAATATCACAAACTATTGATTGATTTCGCATGTGTAACGCGAAATTTAGAATGAGAGGTTAAAAATTTATGCAATTGGTAGTACATTTGCACCCACATAAATTAAGCACATGATTAAGTTTTTAATATATCTGTTTTTGTTTTATGTACTGTTTAGGTTGCTATTTGGCAAATACATGGGCGGTACGGTAAAAACAAAAGTATTTAGGTTTGACACGCATCATCACCACCATTATACCAAAGCAGACCAACAAAAACCGGAGGGTAATGTAACCATCAATCCTAAAATTAATAAAACACAAAAACCAACCGATAAAAACATTGGTGAGTACATAGATTACGAAGAAGTGAAATAAACTTTGTAATTTACCCTGGCAAACAAACATGGAAAAACAACTACGCGCACTTTTATTAGACATGCTTGGCCACCAAAAGTATTTGGCTTTGGTAAGTGATGTATACATACGTTTAATACGTGGTGGATTTTTAAAGAAAAAATACCCGGAGTTGTTTTTTTTAAAAGAGTTGGTTAAGCCCGGTTTTGTTTGTGTTGATATAGGTGCAAACGTTGGTTACTACTCGGTATTTTTATCAAAATACGCAGGCCAAAATGGGCATGTACATGCTGTAGAGCCTGTAGATTTATTTGCTAAGTTGTTTATTAAAAATACCACACAATTTGGCCTAGGTAACATTACCTTACACCAAACTGCATTGGGTGGCGAAAACAAAACCATACAAATGGGAACACCCATGGTTGATGGTGTTTTCAGACATGGATTAACCAAGGTTATTGATAGTGCTACGCAACAAAACAACATGCAAACCTATGATGTAAACATGCGTGTGCCCGATGAGTTGTTTGCCAACTTAACCCGTTTTGATTTTTTAAAGTGTGATGTAGAAGGTTACGAAATTTATGTAATGCCTCATTTTATAAAAACCATTGCTAAGTTTAAACCCACCATACAAATGGAAATTAGCAGTGTAGAAAACCGTAAACTTATTTTTGAATTGTTTTTGCCTTTGGGCTACCAAATAAATGCGTTGGTTGATTTTGCTTTAAAACCTATTAACCCAACCGAAGCGCTTAACTACGAAGGTGGCGATTTTTATTTTGTTGTTGCTCCCACAACAGTCTAAAGCATCAACCACATCAATAAAAAACCTAACCCAAACCCTGAGTATAGTTGTTGATGGGTATGTGCTTCTAAAGCCAAGCGAGAAGTTGCTGTTAATCCACTGACCAATAAAACAGGTACCAACAACATTCTTACGTCAAACAACATAATGGGAGATAACGCCAGTATCAACCCAACCAATGCACCTAGTGAAGTTGTGTGTGCGCTTATTTTTGTGCGAAAATTAATAATTAAAACAGCTACCAAAATACAGGCACTACCCAACATGTATCCTTGCATAACGTGTGGTGTACCCATTTTAACAAATAGATAATAACCAAAAAGATAAGCAGTAACTGTTACAATGTATGGAATGTGCCTGTCTTCTGCATCGTTTAGCATAATGCTGTTGCTAAAACCAAAGGCCTTACGAGCTAATACCACAAACAAAGGAATTAATCCCGTGCTGATAAATACATACATGGTGTAAAACCACTTGGCTTGTGGCGTTAATCCGGCCTGTAAATGGGGGTTTAATTCTATTACCGCAACAAAACCCAATAGGTTTACAAAAACTGGATGAAAAACAACGGAAACTAAAATGGCAAAGGTTCTGTTCATTGTTTGGTGCAAAACCTATTTTACATTAAGCCTGTTATAATTTGCTCCATGCTTACACCTTCGGCCTCAGCCTTGTAGTTTTTAACAATGCGGTGACGTAACACGTTAAATGCAACTGCTTTCACATCATCTATATCAGGGCTGTAGTTACCGCGTAATAAAGCATGGCATTTAGCACCTAACACCAAAAACTGCCCAGCACGCGGACCAGCACCATAACTAACATACTCATTTACTTTTGCCCCAGCTAAGGGTGTGTTTGGTCGAGTTTGTGCTACTAGTTTAACTGCATACTCCAATACATTATCGGCTACAGGCACTTTGCGAACCAATTGTTGGAAAGCTAAAATGTCGTTACCATGTAAAATCTTATTTAATTTAGCTTGATAGTTTCCGGTGGTGTTTTTTATTACTTCCAACTCTTCCTCTAATGTTGGATACCCTAAAATAACATTAAACATAAAACGGTCTAATTGAGCCTCTGGTAAAGGGTATGTCCCTTCTTGCTCGATAGGATTTTGAGTAGCCAAAACAAAAAACGGTTGCTCTAAATGATGCAGTTTTCCATTAACGGTTACGTTACGTTCTTGCATCGCTTCCAACAAAGCAGCTTGTGTTTTTGGTGGCGTACGGTTAATCTCATCGGCCAAAACAATATTGGCAAACAAGGGACCACGCACAAAACTAAACTCCCGTTTATCGTTTAATATTTCGCTACCAGTTATGTCACTGGGCATTAAATCAGGGGTAAACTGTATGCGACTAAAATTCAAATCCAACACCTCAGAGATGGTGCGTACCAACAATGTTTTTGCTAAACCAGGAACACCCACCAATAAAGTATGTCCATTTGCAAAAATCGACATCAATACGGCATCAACCACATCGTGTTGCCCAATAATTACTTTACCTATTTCGCTTTTTAATTCTTTATATTTTTGGTGAAGCGCATTGGC
>JBILPP010000303.1:0-2970 GCA_044373765.1 Bacteroidia bacterium | reverse complement strand
GCTAAGTTTACTTCTTCAAAATTTGGAGCACACTCGAACTGACCTGGAGCAACCTCATTATGACGGGTCTTTAAAGGAATTCCTAACTTGTAACATTCAACCTCAAACTCAACCATAAAGTCTAATATTCGTGGGGGAACAGTTCCAAAATAATGGTCTTCCAATTGCTGTCCTTTTTCAGGCAAATGACCAAGCAATGTGCGACCTGTTAACATTAAATCGGGACGTGCATTATAAAATGCCGCATCAACCAAAAAATATTCTTGTTCTATTCCTAGGCTTGCTAATGCCTTTGTTACATTTTTATCAAAGTAGCTCGAGCACACATCAACCACAACATTTTCTACAGCATTTAGCGCCTTTAATAATGGAGCTTTATAATCCAAGGCCTCACCTGTGTAAGAAACAAAAATGGTAGGTATACATAATGTTTTACTGTTTTCACCCTCCATGATAAATGCAGGCGATGACGGATCCCAAGCAGTATATCCGCGTGCTTCAAATGTATTTCTTAAACCCCCATTAGGAAAACTTGATGCATCAGGTTCTTGTTGAACCAATGCACTTCCTGCAAATTTTTCTATTGAGCGTCCATCTTCAGTTGGTTCAAAAAACGCATCATGTTTTTCGGCTGTTGAACCTGTGAGTGGCTGAAACCAATGCGTATAGTGAGTTACACCATGGGTCATGGCCCAGTTTTTCATTCCAGATGCTACTTGATTTGCTACTTTACGATCAATTTTCTCGCCATGCTTAATTGCGCTACAAACCGCTTCATAAGCTTCTTTATCTAAAAAGTTTTTCATCGCAGCATCACTAAATACACGCGAGTTGTAATAATCAGAAACTACTGTAGATGGAATATTCACTTTTACACTGGTACGGTTAAGTACCCTTTCAATTGCTTTAAAGCGTAATGAAGACATATGATTGGTAATTAAATTTTTGTGGTACAAATAACTTAACAAGTCAGAAAATTAACACGTTACAATTTGAAACTTTGCAGCCACAACTTATAAAGTGTTGGAAATTAGGTTAGTTAATTTATCAATATTTTAAACTTGTGTATTATATTGCATATTGATTTAAATTTTAATCCTTATTAATTTTTTAATATGTATTATATTGCATATTAATTATGGATACATTAGAGATTTCAGTAGTAATTAGAAAGAAACGTGACTTAATGGGAATTACGCAGCAAGATTTGGCTGATAGAAGTGGTATACACCTGCGCAGTATCAATAACATTGAGGGTGGAAAGTCCAATCCTTCATTGGAAACACTACTAAAAATTGCTGAGGTGTTGAAGTTGGAGGTGATTGTACGGTCGCAATTATAAATCGCTGCCTTGGTTAATATTCTTTTGGGTAAGATTAATATCTCCCTTTCAGGTTTAGTTATCCAACCTATTTACATTGTTGTATAATAATATCATTCCTTTGGGATTCTTTTATTCTGAGTGAAGTCAAATAAAAAACCGCCTCATCAATACTTGACAAGGCGGTTTTAAAAGTTATAGGGTACAGATTATTTAACTGTATCCATGTGGCAAATTAAATCAACCAATTTATTTGAATAACCCCATTCGTTATCATACCAACTAACCACTTTAACAAAGTTATCAGTTAACGAGATACCCGCTTTAGCATCAAAAATTGATGTACGTGCATCACCTAAGAAATCTGTAGATACTACTTCATCTTCTGTGTAACCCAAAATACCCTTCAATTCATTCTCGCTGGCTTTTTTCATTACCGCTTTAATTTCTTCGTAGCTTGCCCCTTTGTTTAAACGACAAGTTAAATCTACCACAGAAACGTTTGCAGTAGGAACACGGAAACTCATACCAGTTAATTTACCTTTTAATTCAGGGATAACCAAACCTACTGCTTTAGCAGCTCCGGTTGAAGAAGGGATAATATTCTGATATGCACCGCGACCGCCTCTCCAATCTTTGGCCGATGGACCGTCAACGGTTTTTTGTGTTGCGGTAACAGCATGAACAGTTGTCATTAACCCTTCAACTATTCCAAAATTATCATTTAATACTTTAGCAATGGGGGCCAAACAGTTTGTTGTACAAGAAGCGTTTGAAACCACAGCCATGTCGGCAGAATATTTATCAGTGTTAACACCCATTACAAAAGTTGGGGTATCATCTTTTGCAGGAGCACTCATGATAACACGTTTAGCACCAGCTTTAATGTGCAAAGCAGCTTTATCTTTTTCTAAAAATAAACCTGTTGATTCAACAACATACTCTGCACCAACCTCGTCCCATTTTAGGTTTGACGGATCTTTTTCAGCTGTAACACGGATTTTTTTACCGTTTACTACCAACATGCCACCTTCAACTGCAACATCGCCATTAAAACGACCGTGTGTTGAATCGTATTTTAACATGTAGGCCATGTAATCAACTTCTATTAAATCGTTAATGCCTACAATTTCTACTTTAGGGTTATTGATGGCTGCCCTGAAAACCAAACGACCGATACGGCCAAATCCATTGATTCCTATTTTCATGATATGATGTTTAAGGATGTAATTAATTTTTAAGTCGCACAAAGGTATCCTTTGAATTTTTTTTTACAAATTATTTTGCATTTTAAAAAATGTACGTACATTTGCACTCCCGAAAACAACAAATGGTCCGTTGGTCAATCGGTTAAGACGCTTCCCTTTCACGGAAGAATGAGGGGTTCGATTCCCCTACGGACTACAAAGCCTCATCTTAGCGATGAGGCTTTTTCTTTTTACAACAATATATCATCGTAAAGACAATTATTATTTATACAAAAGCTTTGTAGTCCGTGGGGAATGGCTCACGCTACAGTCGCGCTCAAGGCTAATATGCCAAATCGTTGGCATTTATTAACGCCTTGCCGTCCTACGGACTATAAAAGCTTTACCTCAAAAGGCGAGGCTTTCTTCTTTTACAACTATCTAAAGTGCAGATATTAAATT
>JBILPP010000302.1:0-2977 GCA_044373765.1 Bacteroidia bacterium | reverse complement strand
ACCTTACCAAATTATAGAAAGCAACTATTTAAGTAAAGTTGAATTGCACAAAATAACTTTATTGGAAGAAGCCTTGGAGGTGTATTGGAATAAAAAAAGAGCTACAAATACACTTCAATATGCTGCTAAAAAGTATGGTATTTTTGAGTTTTTATTAAATGTGGGAACTTACTTTGATGCGCATTATGATTTCCATAAACATGCTTTGTATGATGCCTATGACGCCCTACAAGCCGTGGTAAAACTGCATTACCAAGCAGATGAAGTAATGTTGCAATTGGTGGCCTTAGATTACTACTTGCACCATAAACTTAAACCTAAAACCATGTATTTGGATGAAGTGAGTCGTGAAGAAAAAACAAGTATAATAAATGAGTTAACATTAAACCACCACAAATACCGCTTTATGATTTTTCCGTTTACGTTTGATGTAGATGCTTGGGTAAACGAAGGTGAAATCATTAACCAAAACCATACGGCCGTCATACAATACGATGGCGAAACAAAAGCAAAGTTAGTTTCAGGTAAAATGGCCCAACATCAATAAAACCATGCAAAAACAAGGCGGAACCCGGTTAAATAAATTTATAAGTGAAAGCGGCTTATGCAGTAGGCGTGAAGCAGATCGGTTTGTGGAGAATGGAAACGTAACCATTAATGGTCGTAAGGCGCAGATAGGAGACCAAGTATATGCAGGTGATCGGGTTACCGTTAATGGCAATAAATTGGAACCTAAAAAAGACGACAAGCTGGTATTTATTGCGCTAAATAAACCTGTTGGTGTAACAAGTACCACCGAGGTAGGTGTGCTGGATAATATTGTAAGGTTTGTTAACCACCCCGAGCGCATATTCCCCATTGGTAGATTAGATAAAGATTCTCAAGGATTGATATTTTTAACCAATGATGGTGATGTGGTAAATAAAATATTACGTGCCGGAAATAAACATGAGAAAGAATATTTAGTAACCGTTAATAAACCATTAACTGATGAGGTAATTAAAGGTATGGCTAGCGGAGTTCCAATGTTGGGGGTTGTTACTAAAAAATGTAAGATTGTACAAGAAGGTCCAACTGTTTTTAGGGTAACACTTATTCAAGGATTAAATCGCCAAATAAGAAGGATGTGTGAGCACTTTGGTTACGATGTAAAAAAATTAGAGCGCGTTCGCATCATGAGCATTGGCTTAAATAAATTACCTGTTGGCGATTGGCGAGAATTATCTACAAATGAATTAGATACCATTTACGGTATGATTGAAGATTCGAGTGATGTGGATGAAAGAAAACCTAAGCCAAAGTCGTCCAAACCAAAGCCATCGGGTAACCCTCATTCGCCACAAGGTAAATCTTCTGAAAGACCAAAAGCTGGACACAACCAAGACATGCGTAAAAACAAAGGCGGCAAAAGTAATTCGCCTAAAAAAGGAGGTTTTAAACCTAAATCAAACCACACACGTAAAAGTGGCAGGTAGTTAGGTTTACAATGTATATCTTGTGCAATCAAATCAAAACGTTTAAACCATGTCTACTTTAATTATTATTTTAATTGGTGCTTTAATTTTATTTTTAAGCATAGTAACCGTTCAACAGGGTACGGTATCCGTATTAACCATGTTTGGTAAGTACCGCAGGATTTTATATCCTGGTTTAAATTTCAGAATTCCTTTACTAGAAGTTATTTTCAAGAAAATTTCTGTTCAAAATCGTTCCATCGAATTAGATTTCCAAGCCATCACCCAAGATCAAGCTAACGTATACTTTAAAGCCATGTTGCTTTATAGTGTGGTTGATAACAAAGAAGAAACCTTAAAAAATGTGGCGTTTAAATTTGTGAATGAGCGTGATTTCATGACGGCATTGATACGTACCATTGAGGGGGGTATTCGCGGATTTGTTGCAACTAAAAAGCAAGCAGAAATTCTTTCGTTACGTAAAGAAATTGTAGAGTATGTAAAAGAGGGAATTGATACGGTGGTTGAAACATGGGGTTTTCATTTATTAGACTTACAGTTAAACGACATTACGTTTGATGAAGCCATTACCAAGAGTATGGCGCAAGTTGTGGCATCAAGCAATTTAAAAGCTGCTGCCGAAAATGAAGGACAAGCATTGTTAATTACTAAAACCAAAGCAGCTGAAGCAGATGGTAATGCCATAAAAATTGCAGCAGAGGCGGAGCGTATTGCAGCTCAATTACGCGGCCAGGGTGTGGCATTGTTCCGCAAGGAAGTAGCAAAGGGCATGAGTGATGCTGCAAAAGAAATGAAAGTTGCCGATTTAGATGCTTCATTCCTTTTATTTAGCATGTGGACAGAATCGATTAAAAACTTTGCAGAAAATGGCAAAGGTAATGTGATATTTTTAGATGGCAGTACAGAGGGTATGGATAGAACCATGAAGCAAATGATGGCCATGAATAGGTTGGACGAAAATGATCAGATGGTAAAATAAAATTGTATTGGTAGAGATTATCCTAATCCCAATTACTTTAATGTAGTTGGGATTTTTTTTGATGGATAGTGGGTTTAATTAACTTATATGTTGCATCCAAAACAGGAACTTTATGATGTTGATTTTATCAGCAATGGCAATAATATAATAAATGAGTGGGCCTTGTAGTTGTTTAACCAAAGAAAGATGGGGCGCAGAATTTAGGTGTTGCGTGTAATAAGTATAGATGGAGTGTTTATGAAACGTTTTCTGATAATTTAAAATCGGTAAGGAAGCAGAAAAGGCCCTCCGTATTGGACCGACTTTTTCATTGCCGGTTTTGCACACACACATAAAATAAGTTAAAAAATCTAATGCCCCTCTTGTTCGTTTTTATGCATTTTTGTGTTATGCAGATTAATTCATATCAAAAAAAATAGGCTGCCCAATTTGAGCAGCCTATTTAAGTTTTATTACTATGGTAGATTATTCTTTAATCAACTTAGATACCATTTCACTGCTACCAGCATTTACTTTAACAAAG
>JBILPP010000301.1:0-2980 GCA_044373765.1 Bacteroidia bacterium | reverse complement strand
CTATTGAAAAAGCACTTATTAATGAAGTAATAGAGGCTGGAAGAATGGCACCTTCGGCTATAAACATGCAGCCTTGGAAATTTCATGTCCTCACTAACAAAGAACTCATCAAGCGGTTATCAAAAGAAATTTCAAGAGCAGCTGCAAGCGAAATTTCTAAAATGAAAATTCGAAAATTAATGAAATTAGCTGCAAGTTTTTTCTATCTATCACATGGACTTAATTTCCTAAAACTAGAGGATGCCGTCTTTCATGGTGCACCTGCTGTAATCTTTATTTCTTCACCAAAAACCAATGAATGGGCTGATTTAGACATTGGCATGTGTTCTCAAAATATCATGCTTGCTGCGCAATCATTAGGATTAGCAAGCTGCCCAATAGGGTTTGCTAAATATGTTGAAAATACTAAAAGCTATAAAAAATTAGGTATTGCAGAAACTGAACAAGTAATTATAGCTATAATTATTGGTTACGGGGTAGAAAAGCCAGAACCTAAAATAAGATTAAAAGACAATTTATTTTTCATAGAATAAAATATGGCAGTTGTAAAAATAAAAAATGGTGATAACACCTTATTACGAAGCATCACAGGATTTTTCCTTGTCTTTATAATTACAGGTGCTGTATTATCTGGTGCCTATTTTTTCCTACTACTCATGTTTACAATTCTACTAATTAGCCTAAATGAATTTTATCGTTTGTTTTATGATAACAATATCCAACCCCGTTTAACATTTGGCATTTTTTTATCTGTGGTTATCTGGTTGAGTTCTTTTTTGGTATTTCTTCAATCAGTAAATTGGCAAATAATAATTATATTAATACCTACAGTAGCTAGTTTTTTTTATATTGAATTATTCAGAAAAGCTCCGAACCCATTTATTAATTTAGCCATTACATTTATGGGCATCATCTGCATCACTTTACCCTTGTTGTGTTTCACTTTTATTGCATTTCTTCCTAATCCTGCACAAGCTTACCAACCGCTTAACATACTTAGCTATTTTTTTATGATTTGGGCAAGCGATACAGGTGCATATATTGTTGGAAAGGCAATAGGGAAACATAAACTATTTATGCGAATCTCTCCAGGAAAAACATGGGAGGGCGCTATAGGCGGTGCGCTATTTACACTAATCGTTGCATACACGCTTTCCTACTTTAAAATTGGTATCCTCCATAATAATTGGATAACACTAACCTTAATAATTGTAATTACAGGAATATTAGGAGACCTTATCAAATCGCTTTTAAAAAGAAGCTTAGGCATAAAAGACACTGGCAACATATTGCCGGGGCACGGTGGAATGCTTGACCGATTCGACTCTTTAATTGGCTCTGCTCCTTTTATCTTTTCCTATTATTTATTGCTATTCTCTTAATATGAATATAGAACTAAAATGCGAACATCTATTTGTGTAGTTGCGCATACCAAACGAATAGCGGAGATGAATTGAATGCATGAATTTTTAAATATCAACCACGAACAGGCATAATGGGTAGTATAAGAAAAAGGAAATCGAATGGGTATAAATAATCTTGTTTTTTGTTTGATAGCTATTGTTATTATAAATTGGCCTATCTGAAAGCTTGTTCAGCACTTTTGTTTAGTACTTAAAATACACCGCCATTTCACCAGTTACATTTAACATATTAAAGTTATCGTAAAAAGCATAACCAGTCATAAAATTAAGACCAATGTTTTTTGCTACTGTAAATTCAACGCCAAAACCGATGCCATTATTGACATAGCTTTCTGTTGACCTTTTAGTTGTTTCTTGATTCGTAATAGGATCAGTATTTGTAATCGGTTGCGAAACATAATACCAGTGATTCCCTTGGTATAAATAAAGGGTAGTACTTTCCGTTTTTCCCAATGTATAAAGTAACGTAATGCCTGTACTGAATCTTGAGGTTGTTCTATCGTAATATGGGGCAAAACTAACCTGAACACCTATACGATTAAGCATTTGCCGATAGGATATACCATAACCGGTTGTAAACCCAGCACCAGCGCCTAAAGAATGCGATGCTTCTTTTTTTCTTTTTATAACAAGTGAATCATTCTGTGCGAATAGTTGTGTTGATATTAAAAAGAAAATACTAGTTAAATAGCTCTTTTTCATAACTTAAATAGATTAGATTTTTAAATCAGGTTGCCTTACAATTCACTAAATAGTGAATATTGGAATAATAAAAAAAAGCCCTGCTCCCGATAGAAGCAGGGCAAAAAGTGTCAAACTGCTTAAATAAAGCGTTAAACTACTTTTATTTCTTTTTTGGGGTTTGATACCGTTACTTCCTTTTTTGGAATCGACAATTTCAGCACACCATCTTCATACCTTGCATCAATTTTATCAGGTAAGGTGTTTTCGGGCAACTGAAAGGATCTACTAAAAGTACTGTAAGAAAACTCCCTTCGTTTATAATTATCCTCTTCCTCATTTTTTTCTTCCGTTTGCTCAGCGCTGATACTAAGATAGCCGCTATCCACTTCTATTTTAAAATCAGTCTTTTTAAGTCCAGGGGCAGCTAGTTCAATTTTGTAATCCTTGGTGTTTTCAATGATGTTAACTGAAGGGATACTGCTCTCAAGCCCCCATCCACGGAGTAGGTTGTTTGAAGGGGTAAAGAATTCAGGAAAAAAGATTTCCTTGTCAAATAGATCGTTCACCACTGATGGGAACAAACTTCCGTTTTTTCTTATTGTTAAAGTCATAAGATTTAAATGTTAATTGTGTATTTCAAATTTCAGCTAACAAATTTTTGTTTGAAATGACATGACGCATTAAAACGTCTGATCTTAATCAAACAGATAACAGCATCGATTGATCAGCATCATCAATTGAAATGAACAGCATCAATATTCTTGCTATAGGTTCAAATTATTTTTACGCTAACAATATAAATTAACAAATCATGGCAAGTGTGAAAATGGGTAAATTATTAATACGATTATCTCCAAGACATTTGGCACTTT
>JBILPP010000300.1:0-2984 GCA_044373765.1 Bacteroidia bacterium | reverse complement strand
TAAAATGTTTACCAAGTAAATCTTTTGCCAATACTCATCAGCCATGCACCGTTGTGTTGGCAAAAGATTTACTTGGTAAACATTTTAAAGCAGAAAATGTAGCGTTAAAATTAACCGATTATAAAGCTGGCGATAAAAACATTCCGTTTGAGGTAGTAAAAGAAATTAAAGGTAAAGATCTTGCGGGGATGCGCTACGAGCAATTGTTGCCTTTTGCCAAAGTAGAAAACGGTGATGCATTTAAAGTGATAACTGGCGACTTTGTAACTACCGAAGATGGCACAGGCATTGTGCACATTGCGCCTAGTTTTGGTGCAGATGACTTTAGGGTGGCTAAACAAAATGATATTGGCAGTTTAACTTTGGTTGATAAACGCGGTAAGTTTTTACCCGAAGTGCAAGACGGACAATTTTTATATGGCGAAGAGTACGTAAAAGAAGCCTACTTAACCGATGCAGAAAAAGAGGCAGCACTTGTTATTCAAAAAGAAAAATTAAGTGGCGTTATTAAAGATACCTCTAAATTAAATTACCTGAGCGTGGATGAACGTATCATTCTTAAATTACAAACCGAAGGTAAATTGTTTAAGAAAGAAAAATACGAGCATACTTATCCGCATTGTTGGCGAACCGATAAGCCCATTTTATACTACCCATTAGAAAGCTGGTTTATTAAAACCACTGCATATAAAGACAAACTGGTTGAAGCCAACCAAAAAATCAATTGGAAACCGGAGCACACTGGTACAGGCCGTTTTGGTAATTGGTTAGAAAACTTAGTAGATTGGAATTTATCTCGCTCGCGTTATTGGGGTACTCCACTACCAATTTGGAGAACCGAAGATGGCAGCGAAGAAAAATGCATTGGCTCCAATGCCGAGTTGCATGAAGAAATTACCAAAGCAAAAGCAATGGGTTTTATTCAGCACGATTTTGAAATGAAAGACCTACACAAACCATATGTAGATGATGTAATATTGGTTTCGAGCAAGGGCGAAAAAATGTTCCGTGAGGCAGATTTAATTGATGTTTGGTTTGATAGTGGTGCGATGCCATATGCGCAATGGAATTTTCCTTTTAATAAAGAAATTCCGTTAAGCGAAAACTACCCGGCAGATTTTATTGCAGAAGGTGTTGACCAAACCCGTGGATGGTTTTTTACATTACACGCTATTGCTGTTTTATTAAATGAATGTAGTGATGAAATTAAAGCCATCAACCAACTAAACAACAACCCTGGAATTGCATTTAAAAATGTAATTGCCAACGGACTGGTTTTAGATAAAAACGGGGTGAAAATGAGCAAGCGTTTAGGCAACATTGTTGATCCGTTTGCAACCATATCTAAATACGGTGCAGATGCCACACGCTGGTACATGCTAGGCAATAGCGATCCTTGGGATAACCTTAAGTTTGATTTGGAAGGTGTTGCCGAGAGCCAACGTAAGTTTTTTGGTACTTTGTACAACACCTATTCTTTCTTTGCCATATACGCGAACATAGATGGGTTTGAGTTTGACGAAAAAAATATAACACCTATAAGTGAGCGAACAGAACTTGACCGCTGGATTATGAGCAAGCTGAACAGTTTAATAAAAACAGTTCACGAGCGCATGGATGATTATGATGCAACGCCTGCTGTACGTGCAATTGAAGAATTTACAGGCAATCATTTTAGCAATTGGTTTATACGTTTAAGCCGCAGACGTTTCTGGAAAGGCGAAATGAATGCCGATAAAAAGGCAGCATACGAAACTTTGTACCAATGTTTAATTACGGTATCGCAATTAAGCAGTTCGTTTGCGCCATTTTTTAGCGATTGGGTTTACAAAAACTTAAACGGCAAAAGTGAGTCAGTACATTTAACTGATTTGGTAAACGCTGATAAAAATTTGATTGACTTACGCTTAGAAGAGCAAATGGAGTATGCTCAAAAAATATCTTCGCTGGTATTATCAATTCGTAAAAAAGAAAACATCAAGGTTCGTCAGCCACTTCAAAAAATATTAATTCCAATGGTTGATGCGCAAATTAAAGACGAAATCATCCATGTGCAAGATTTGATTTTATCTGAGGTAAATGTAAAACAACTTGAATTTATTGAAGAAATTGAAAAATCTATCAAACCAAACTTTAGGTCGTTAGGCAAAAAAGTGGGTGCTAAAATGAAAGCAGTTGGTGATGCCATTTTAGCCATGAATACGGAACAAATTGCACAACTAGAACAAAAAGGCTGCATTAATATAGAGGTTGAAGGTGAAGAAATGTCTTTGGAAATCAACGATGTGGAAATCATGTCGAAAGATATTCCGGGGTATAAAGTAGCACACGAAGGAAAAGTTACAGTGGCTTTGGATATAGAAATTAGCCCAGAGCTAAAACTTGAAGGCATTGCTCGTGAGGTAGTTAGCAAGCTACAGGCATTAAGAAAAGAAACAAGTCTAGAGGTAACTGATAAAATTAATGTGCAATTACAATTGCACGATTATATAAACGATGCTATAAATGCTTATAAAGCATATATTTGCACGGAAATTTTAGCTGATAAGCTTGAGATTGTGGCAGCAGCGGGGCTTACGGCAGAAATAGAGGTTGACGAACACCTTATAAAAGTTCAATTAACCAAAGCTAATTAACTCTTTATGGCTAAGAAACTGATAAAAAAGGCTGCGAAGCCAGCTCCTAAGAAAGCAGCTAAACCTGCTGCTAAACCAATTGCTAAAAAAGCCGTTGCTAAAAAAGTAGCTCCTAAACCAGCTCCTAAAAAAGTAATTGCTAAAAAAGTAGCGGCAAAACCGGCTCCTAAAAAAGTAGTTGCTAAAAAGGCTGTAGCCAAACCAGCGCCTAAAAAAGTAATTGCCAAAAAGGTTGTTGCTAAACCAACTCCTAAAAAAGCTATTGCTAAAAAGGTAATTGCTAAACCGGCTCCTAAAAAGACTGTTGCCAAAAAAGTAGCTGCGAAACCAGCTCCTAAAAAGACTGTT
>JBILPP010000299.1:0-2993 GCA_044373765.1 Bacteroidia bacterium | reverse complement strand
GGGGGTACAGATGATATATTTGTACGTTCTGTGGCTTTCATTTTAAACTCAAATTTATGTCAAAAACCTTTTTTACATCCCAAGAACAAGACCAAATTATTGAGTCGATAAGGATGGCCGAATTAAACACCAGTGGCGAAATACGTTTGCACATTGAAGCCAACTGTGAGGGTGATGCATACGAACGTGCCAAAGTTGTATTTGAACAATTGGGCATGCATGCCACCGAACAAAAAAATGGGGTTTTATTTTATTTGGCTTACGCCAATCAAAAATTTGCTATTTTGGGAGATAAAGGTATACATGAAAAAGTTTCACAACAATTTTGGGATGAAGAAAAAGAGTTGTTAGTTTCCTATTTTAAACATCAAAAATTTGCTGAAGGGTTGTGCTTAGCAATTGCCCAAGCAGGCGATAAACTAAAACAACATTTTCCTTACCAAAGCAACGACACCAACGAATTAAGTAACGAAATATCTTTTGGTAATAAAGGAGGAAAGCATGAATAACCTGTGTAAAATAATTAGAGGCGCAGCATTTAAATTACTGGTTGCTTTTGCGTTATTCAGTTTAACATCATATGCTACATTTGCTAAAGATATTCCTGCAAAATCAAACCGATTTGTTAATGATTATGCAAATGCGTTGAGTGCTTCGGAAATCAGCGCCTTGGAAACAAAACTTAAAGGATACTATGATTCTACATCAACCCAAATTGCTATCGTTATCGAAAACAGTTTAGAGGATGACGATTTATTTGATTATTGCCAAAGACTTGCTGAAGGTTGGGGTATTGGTGAAAAAGGCAAAAATAATGGTATACTTATTTATGTGGCAGTGAGCGACCGCAAATCGCGCATACATACTGGTTATGGCATGGAGGCCACCATTACTGATGCAATGAGCACACGCATCAGAACACAGCAAATGAACCCCGCATTTAAAGCAAGAAATTACTACCAAGGTTTAGATGATGCCAGCACAACAATCATGCGATTGGCAAGCGGTGAGTTTATCAATGAAATACAAGATCATACTTCGCCAAAAAAACCATCCATGATTGTCATTATTATCGTTGTAATCATAATTCTTGTTTTATTTAGCCGTGGTGGTGGAAGAGGAAACCGCAGCCGAGGTGGTTTGGGCGGACCTATATTTTGGGGAGGCACATTGGGCAGTGGTGGATTTTCAGGAGGAAGTGGAAGCGGTGGAGGATTTGGTGGATTTGGTGGCGGTGGATTTGGTGGTGGCGGAAGTGGTGGAGACTGGTAATTAACCACTAAGAAAATATTTGATAAAAACGAGCGTCTTGCATACAAGCCGCTCGTTTTTTTATTTACTCATAGCCCAAGTGAATGGCACTGAACATATAAACAAAAGTAATGTGTTTGGAAAAATCATACATAAAACTATTTTTACCGAATAAAGTTAACACTGTATGAAAAAAATATATTTAATCGCATTCATCGCATTTGGTATGTTTTCTTGCGGAAAACAAACCGAAAATGTAATTGAATTAAAGGATGTTGTACTAGAAGCTGAAGGGCCTTATTTTGAAGGGCCTAATACATTTCAATCGGCTATTAAAAACGCTTTAAAGAACAATAACATCAATCCTGAACAAGTAGAAGGTGTGGTATTAACATCTGCAACAATTACTTTGCCTGATGGTATTGAAGATGGTGCAATCCAAGACCTTTCTCTTCAAATGGTAAGTAGCAACTCTGACATGATGAAAGTTGCTTTTGTCAATCCGCTTCCATCAAATCAAAAAGAAGTTGCGTTAACCACAGCTAAAGAACAAGATGGACTTAACAAAATCTTTAGCAATGATGATTTTATTATTTTATTAGATGCC
Source organism: Bacteroidia bacterium (assembly GCA_044373765.1). GTDB lineage: Bacteria > Bacteroidota > Bacteroidia > UKL13-3 > UKL13-3 > UBA6183. The sequence continues at coordinate 1,135 of JBILPP010000299.1, read as the reverse complement.
AATCTTAAAAAAGATATGGAAGCTACACTCAACTTTAAAGCTAATCTTACTTTTAAAATTTTAACAAAATAATAAACACGATTATGAAATTAACCACAAAATTATTCTCATTACTGGCCTTAATTATGATATTCTTTGCATTCACATCAAACGATGAAGGCGACAGATTGATAGGTGTTTGGCAACCAAGTAACGGTAAAGCTAAAGTTAAAATAGAAAAAATAGGTGCCAAATACTACGGCAAAATTGTATGGCTAAAAGAACCAACCGACCCTACCACACAAAAACCCAAAGTAGATAAAAACAACCCGGACGAATCGATGAGGAATGTGCCATTAAAAGGATACCGAATGTTAAAAGACTTTGTTTATGGAAGTAAAGACCAATGGAATGAGGGTACAATTTACGATCCTGAAAATGGAAGCACCTACAGTTGCGAAATAAACATGAAGGATAAAAATACCTTAGAAATTAGAGGTTACATTGGTGTTAAAGCACTTGGAAGAACTGATGTTTGGAAACGATTGGAAATAAAAGCGAACTAATGAAAAACATTACCCTCCTGATTATTTTGTTAGGCTATATTCCATTATTTGCTCAAACAGACTCGACTATAACAAACCAAGAAGAGGAAGACTTCTCCATATACGAGAATGCAACTCCTACTGATGGAAAGAACATCACCTTTTGTAATCCTAAAATTTTCGACTTAAGTCCTGCTCGTTTTGTATCCATAGCTTGGGACCATCAGTTACCTTATGAAATGAATTTGTCTTCACAAGGTGATTATGCAAAAGGAACATCAATTAACAACTACAACGAAACCGCCAAAGCTAATAGTACAGGTGGTTTAAGGTTGTTTGCCAATATTCCGGTTATATCAAGTAATAAATTTTTATGGCAGTTGGGTGGCAATTTTTGGAGAACCAATTATTCATTTGCTGATGTAAAAGGCCCTATAAATGATACATCGCTTATCCAAAACATCTCTAAAAACGGTTTAACAACAATGGGGCTGCACTCCACCATTTTTAAACCCCTAAACGAAAAGCAATTTTTATTGGCACAATTTGCTGCCGATTTAAGTGGGAATTATGCATTGGATAATCCTCAAGGCTTACGATTTTTAAGATAC
>JBILPP010000298.1:0-3002 GCA_044373765.1 Bacteroidia bacterium | reverse complement strand
CTCCAAGGTGTAACCATTGCGGCACGCGGACCAACAAAAAAATCGGTTAATACCGATTCGTTCAATTTGTGGGCACCGCCAAAAAGCCAATTTAGTTTCTGAATATCCTCGATTAAAATTTCACCTTGAGCCTGAACTGCAAAAAAAGTGTTGTTTGGATTTACAAAAAAATGAATCATTTTATGTAGTTGTTTTGATGGATGTTTTTGAAAGTGCAAAGGTATATTAATTACCCAACTAGTGAAGTTGATTATTGCACATAATTCCCACTATTTTAATGTTAGTTATAAATAGCTGTGATAGAGGATGTGAGGTGGCAAGCTTTTGGGCAATTGAGAGGTTATACGCTGAGGTTTTTTGCAACGTCTTGCGAAGATTTGAGCATGGTCGATTCGAGCGTTTGAGGTTCGCAGAGCAACGCCTGCTTAATTGGGGAGGGTTTAACTTAAACAAGTTAATTAATGTTTGAAAGTAACAGCCACTTCGAGTTCGAAACGAAGTTCAGCGGAGCTAAAAGCGGATTGTTAAGGTTTATATTGTTCTAATCTCTTTTTCTCTATACTAGCGCTCACGCAACACCAACCCAAAGCTCAATCTAATAGGCTCATTCTTCCGCGAAGTAATTGCTGTGTATTTCTGAGTTTTCTTTGAGTGCAATTTTGCGAAAAACTTCTTTCCGACCTTCCGGTAACCTCTGCGTTAAAAGTTTTGAAAATTATTATTTCACCAATGAAAATACATATAAACACTCCAAAGCAATTTGTGTAGCACGTTCTGTGTAAGCGGCATCTTGTTGTGGGGTATTATCAAATGCTTTTGGGTCATTGTAAGTAGTGCCAATTCGTAATTCCACACCCGGAATATAGGGGCAATTCTGCTCCGCATCACTGCAAGTCATGATGGCGGCAAAATTTTGCTGCGGGTTTAATGGGTGATTGTATACTTTAGAGAAACAAGTTGTAAACGCATCATCAGCAAATTTTACAATATAAGTAGGGTTGAGGGTTTGATCATTGCCCTTAATATCAAACCCAATTTTACGAAGCGCGTTTATGGCATTTGGGTTAAATGCGGTGGCCTCTGTTCCACCTGAAAACGTATGTACATCTTTTACCCCAAAATAATTTGCTGCAACATCGGCCCACACTTGTCCAAAATGGCTTCTGCGCGAGTTGTGTGTGCATACATAAACCAAATTTATAGGTTGTTGGTTGTCTTTTTTGGTTTGAATGTAATTGCTGATTTTCTGTAAGAGTTGTTTTCTTTCGAATGTGATTTCATCTAATTGAAGCATTAGGTTATCGCAAAAAGAGGTTATGGTCGCGAACATAAATTAGTTTGTTGATGATTTAAATAAATGTTGTTTTTTTAGTGCAAATTGTACCAATAAAATAAGTATTGGCACTTCAATAAGAGGTCCAATAACAGCAGCAAATGCAGCCCCCGAATCAATGCCAAAAATACCGATGGCTACGGCAATGCCTAATTCAAAATTATTGCTGCCTGCTGTGAATGAAAGTGTGGTTGTTTCTTTGTAGTTAGCCCCAACTTTTTTCAGTAAATAGAAAGTTGATAAGAACATCACCAAAAAGAAAATAGTTAATGGAATGGCTACCATTACCACATCAAATGGAATGGTTACTATCATTTTGCCTTTAAGGCTAAACATGATTATAATGGTAAATAATAAAGCGATTAACGTAATTGGACTTATAGCAGGAATGAATTTACGATTAAACCATTCTTGACCTTTGGCTTTGAGTAAAACATATCTAGAAATTAAACCAGCCCCAAAGGGTATTCCTAAGTAAATAAATACGCTTTGAGCAATTTCGCCTATGCTAATATCTACTTCATAACCTTGAATGCCAAGGTACTTGGGTACAACTGTGATATAAAAATAGGCATAACTACTATAAAATAGTATTTGTAGTACACTGTTTAGTGCCACCATACCCGCACATAATTCATTATCACCTTTAGCTAAATCATTCCATACTAAAACCATGGCAATACATGGAGCAAGGCCAATAAGTAGCATACCGGCCATATAGCTGCTATTATCACGCATAAATAAATATGCTAAACCAAACATTAATGCAGGGCCTACAACCCAACTTTGAAAAATACCTATCGCTAAAATTTTGGGGTGCTTTAAAATTTTGCCAATCTCCTCGTATTTCACTTTGGCAAGTGGCGGGTACATCATCAAAATTAATCCAATAGCTAACGGAATATTGGTTGAGCCACTTTGGAATTGTTGAAATAACTGGGCTGATTGCGGAATAAAATTACCAATTGATACACCTATAATCATGGCTATAAAAATCCATAACGTTAGGTATCTGTCTAAAAAAGCCAATCTTTTATTCATCATTTATACGTGTTATTTAGATCCGTATTTTAAAATTATACCAATTTGCCCTGCGTGGTATGCGGTATGTGACGTAATACGACCTATAGCTTGCGCCTTGGTGCGTGTTCCAAATTCTTTGGTGGTAATTTCTTCTTGCCAACCGTCCGGTAACACTTGATTAATAGCTTGCTCCAGATTAACTTTAGATTCTTTCAAATAATCCAATAGTGCTTCTAGGTTGTTGTATTGACCTTTGTCTTTTCCAACACCTAAGGTTTCAATAGATCCTTTTATATCCAATCCAAAAACATTACGAGCAAAAAGTTGCTCCACCTCGCCAATATGTTTTAACAAAAAGCCAATACAGTTAGATTGAGGATGCAATCTTTTAAGTAAATCAGACTCGTTGAGTTGGGTAAATTGATTTGTTAATCGAGTTCTTGACTCTAGCCATAACTCGAGTATTGCTTGTGTTTGATTCATGTTTTTATAATTATACAACTAACAGCATCCGCCACCTGGGGTGCAAGAGGTGTTGTTTTCGGCAGGGTTTAAGTTGATTAAACTTACCTTAAGTTTTTCTGGTGGAATACCACATTTATCTTGGGCCAAACAATTGGTAGTTTTTGCAGTTAACTCAAAGTTG
>JBILPP010000297.1:0-3013 GCA_044373765.1 Bacteroidia bacterium | reverse complement strand
AATCGAATATTGAAGGGATATTAGCGATGCTTTCTCTTCAGCCTAATATTGCCAATACTCTAATCTTACATGAATACGCACTTAACAAAATTACAGTACTAAGTAAATCTGCATTTAACTTTTCATCACAAAGTTAACAGCCTCCTCGAGTTCGCTTTATAAAGACTGCGGGTAGCGCGAGTATCGAGAGGTGGATTAGCATAACTTATCAATATCATTTGTTTGCTTTAACACTCCATTTCTCGATACACCCCGATTTGTTATCGGGGCACTCGAATTGTCTTTAGTTTTATAACCTAACAATTCCATCAAGTTAATCTAATCGAATATTGAAGGGATATTAGCGCTGCGATCTCCTCAGCTTACTTTTGCAAATGCTCGAATCTTCGCATGACTGACCCCTAAACTAAAACTCCAATACACAGAAAATCTGCCATTAATTTTTCATCATAAATAGGTAAAGGAGTATTTCCCAGCGTTGATTAAAGCTAAACGTTCAGACGCTTTTAAGCGTAACGACCTTGGTGCACAATAATAGAAATTTCTATTACAATTTCACACAAACGTTTTTAGCTTCTGTAAAAAACCGCAATGCTTCTAAACCACCCTCGCGACCTACACCACTGCTTTTTACACCACCAAAAGGAGTACGTAAATCACGTAACAACCAACAGTTAATCCAAACAATACCTGCTTTTATTTCAGCTGCCATTTTGTGTGCACGAGTTAGGTTTTCTGTCCAAATGGTTGATGCCAAACCATACTCGGTTGAGTTGGCCATCATCAGCGCTTCTTCATCTGTGTCAAATGGAGTAATGGTAACTACAGGACCAAAAATTTCTTCTTGATTGGTTCTGCAATCATAACTCAAACCTTCTATTATAGTTGGTGAAATGTACCAACCATTGGCGCATTCGCCTTCAGGTTTTACTGCATGTCCGCCACATAAAATAGTACCGCCTTCCTCTTTTGCCAATTCAATGTAGCTCAATACTTTTTCGAAATGCATTTTACTAACAATAGCACCTGTTTTGGTTTTGGCATCCAATGGATTTCCAACAACCAATTCGGTTTTTACTTTCTCAACAAAAGCAGCTTTGAACTTATCGTAAATTGATCGCTCAACAAAAATGCGCGATCCACATAAACAAATCTCACCTTGGTTTAAAAACGATGAACGAACGGTTTCGTTCAACATCTTATCAAAATCGCAATCGGCAAAAATGATGTTTGGGTTTTTACCACCTAACTCCAGCGATAACTTTTTAAACATTGGTGCTGCCACACGGGCAATTTCGGCACCTGTTTTTGTACCTCCAGTAAAACTAATGGCTTTAATTTTGGGATGAACCGTTAATGCGCTTCCTACTTTGGGACCCAAGCCGTGCACAATATTTAACACGCCTGCAGGCAAACCCGCTTCCATACAAATTTCACTTAATAAGTATGCTGTATATGGCGTAACCTCGCTGGGTTTAGCTATTACACAATTTCCTGCTGCTATGGCAGGAGCTATTTTCCAAGTAAATAAATACAAGGGTAAATTCCATGGCGATATACAACCCACTACACCTATGGGTGTGCGTAAGGTATAATTAATGGCATGATTGCCCATTGGGTGAGCTTCGCTAGCAAAGTGCTCTATAGCCGTTCCGAAAAAACGTATGTTACTAATTGCACGCGGCATTTCTCCGTTTTTTGATAACCACAATGGCTTACCCTGATCAATGGTTTCTGCCATCGCAAACTTATCAATATCACGCTCTAACAACTCGCTGATGCGCACCATAATTCTGCTGCGTTTTTCAGTAGGTGTATTGCTCCAACCTTCAAAAGCCGCATCTGCAGCTTGATAAGCCAGTTCAACGTCTCTTTCGTCACTATCGGGGCAAAGCGAATAAACTGTACCTGTTGAAGGATTGTAGTTATCTATATATTGCTTTGAAACGGGTTCAATCAAAGCACCATTAATGTAGTTTGCTATTTTTTGCATGGCACGAAGATATGTTTTGGTATTGAAATTTGGAATGATGTGATGGTTGAGTTTAAACTAATTCAAATTAAAACTGAGAATAGAAATTACTAAAACAAATCTTGGGGTTGCACCCCTTCCGAAGCTTCGGAACCTTCGTCACTTTTTAACTCTAGTTGTTATTGTTTTTTGGCCTCGTTGATTGCTACGCAGTTGTCTTGAAACAAATTTCTCCATTTATACTTGGGGTTGCACCCCAAACCTGCGTCACTTTTTTCTTAGATAAAAAAGTAACCAAAAAATCAAGGCAAATGATCTTTTTGCTACAAGTTACGCTTGTTGTATGCCACGCAATCCAAGCCATTACGCTGCGCTTCATTTCAGGATTGCTTTCTTAAGCCCAGCGCAAATACAACTGCACTTACTTGTTACGCAAAAATCTCATTTGCCGAATGGAATCCTTCAAGCAATGTTCATCACTCAAACTTGGAGCTTCTTAAATCAATAAATTTTGATTGAATGATTCAGGTGCGGTGGGTGTCCACGAATGGTGTGAAATCCGACTGATTCGGCCACAGGGGCGGTTGTCTTGTGCGAGGAATCAGGTCGGATTTGGTATTCGTGGTGGGCTTTTTGGTTACTTTTTAACTCGTTGTTGTTTATTGTATTTGGCCTCGTTGAATTAACATTTGCCCACACAAAAAGTGACAAAAGAAAACTGTTGATTTTATTCTTGGGGTTGCCACCCCAAACCGGCAATACTTTTTAACTCCTAGTTGTTATTGTTTTTTGGCCTCGTTGATTGCTACGCAGTTGTCTTGACACAAACTTCTCCATTTATTCATTGGGGTTGCACCCCAAACGGCCTAACTTTTTAACTCGTTGTTATTTATTGTTTTTTTGCCTCGTTGATTGCTACGCAGTTGTCTTAAAACAAACTTCTCCATTTATTCATTGGGGTTGCACCCCAAACCCGCGATACTTTTTAACTCCTAGTTGTTATTGTTTTTTGGCCTCGTTGATTGCTACGCAGTTGTCTTG
>JBILPP010000296.1:0-3016 GCA_044373765.1 Bacteroidia bacterium | reverse complement strand
TAAGCCGTAATTGTTTTTGGTGTAATTTGATAAGCCGCTTCTGCTTTGGGGAAAAAGAAAAAGTTAGTTCCTTGGCTATCATTGAAAAAAGTAGAGTTAAATCCAATTTTGATAAATGCTTTTGGGAATGTTAATGTGTACTCAGGGTTAATATCAACAAATACGCGGTTGTATTCGTACAATTTGGTTTTGGTATTGTTGGTGTTCACACCAATGCCAACTTCAAGCGGGTTACCATTAATACGTTTCGAGAAATTTCCGTTTAGTTTAAAATCGTTTTCAATGCTTTCATTATTATCTATAAAGTTGTAAAAATTGGCATCTAAATTAAATTTCAATTTGGCTGTATCTTTAATGATATTGCTATAGCCAGCATGCACATCTAAAACTGCGTATTGCCTACGTAAATCATTCTTTTTAATGTCGATGGTTTGTGGTTGGTAGCCGTAATAATGTATCACATTTCTGTTAAAAGCTACATCGGTAGTTACCGCACCTTTGCCCATAAAACGTTTGCCCCAAAGTTTAAGTGCATTGTTACTAAATGCACGTTTATCATCTGGGTTTGCACTAAAGTGTTTTACATACACTCCAGCTTGCGAAGTTTTATTTCTTACTGTGGTTAAGTAGGCTTCCATGATGGGCGAACTATAATTGCCATAGCCTAACCTAAAGTAATTGTTTTTAAGTTTTGGTAATAATGCGGTACCCATGGCAAGTGGCTTAATGGTATAAATGGTTGGGTCGGCATTAAACTTAACAATAGGTAATGTATAATCTAATTTAGGTGCCTTTACTTCTGGTACTTCAGGATTGGGGTTACTTGGTATTTTTATAATATCCGTAAGTGTTGGTTTAAAATCTTTTATCACATCAAACTCGTTGTTGCGCAATGTATCTTGGGCAAAGCCTGCATTTACCAGAAGGCTTAACGCAAGTACTGTTATCGTTTTTTTCATACTCATGCTATTTTAAATGATGTATTGATTGTTGATGAGTTGGTGATTATAATTTTTCTATTTCTTTTTCTGTAATTACAGGAGTTTTAGGTTTCCCTGCTTCTTCCTCTGCAATTATTTGTTTTAACCTGTCAATTGCTGCGGTTTTATTTATACCATCGTCAAGGTTTTCAATTAAACTCTGTAAGGTAGCTTTAGCTTGAAAATTGTCTTTTTGAGCGTGATAAATTTCAGCTAGAAGTAAAAAGGCCTTCTCATACCATTTGTTATAGCTGGCATATTTTTCTGATATTTCAAATACTGTTTTTTTACTGCCGTTATAGTCTTTTTTGATGTATTGAATAAAGGCTACATGGTATTTAGCTTCTGCGGCATAAGCGTTTTTGGTTTCTTTTATTAAATAATTCCAACCCACCAATGCGCTGTCGTATTGGTTAGTGCCCATGTAAAAACGTGCAATATTTAAATTAGCATCTAATAATCCATCTTTTGTACTCAAGCCTGAGTTAGCATATTTAAATGAATACAAAGCTGCAGTATCTATAGAGAAAGCTGTCATGGTTGTTTTCATCATACCAGTAACGGCAACTTGTAAATTCTCTCTACCACTAGCAATTCGTTCTAATGCACTGTAATATTCAAATGCTTTACGCCATTGTTTTTTGTTGTACAAGAGCACGGCTGTTTGACGAGTTGCACGTTCTGTAAAGTCACTGCGGTTTTGGTTGGCTACAAATTCATAACAAACCAATGCATCATCCATATTCTTTAGTTTAAAATCACACTCGGCTTTGTAATAGTTGGCTTTTAAAATAAAGAATCCACCGCCAAAACGATTGATGTATGAGCCAAATAATTTACTGGCTTTTACGCAGTCACCATTTTTGTATTGATTAAAAGCGGCCTCGTAGCTTATGCTATCTTGATATGTAGGAGATACTACCACACATGATGCTGATTTAATAAAATCAAGGTATTCATCAGTTTCACCTTTATTTATGTAAATGTTTTTAACTACAGCAAGCGCTTCTCTTGCTTCATCTGTATTACAAAAATCAGTTGCTAAAACTTTAAATGTAGCCAATGCTTCATTGTCATCACCATTGTTGTAATAGGCCAAACCTTTATACTGTATGGCTTTTCTGATGTACATACTTCGCGGATAGTTTTTAATGATGTTGTCAAACCCGTTTACAGCTGTGGTATAGTTTTCTGTTTGGAGATTTACATTTGCAATTTCAAATAATGCATCATCAATATATGGAGATTTTTTATAGTTGTTGATGATGTTTTGAAGGGCATTGATTTTATCTGTAGGTCTACTTAATAGCCCGTAAATCATCGCTTTTTGGTATAAGGCATAATCGCTGCCATTCAATTTTTTTGCAACAATCATTTCGTAATGATCTATTGCGCGGTTATATTCTTTGGCTACAAAGTAACAATCGGCAATACGCATGGCTGCGTCAGTATATAATTCGGGGCTATTTTGCGCATGACTGCTTTCTAAAAACTTTTTAAAGTTGGCAACACCATCTGCGTAGTTTTCTAGTTTTATGTTACAATATCCTAAATTATAAAATGCTAGCGGATAGAACCGAGTGAATTTTACTTCGTTTTCATATTTTAAAAACGATTTGTAATGAGATTCAGATTCTTTGAACTTACCTTGTTTGTAGTGCATTTCTGCTTGCCAGAAATAAGACAATGCGTAAAGTTTTTTATCATCATCCATCGTTTGCGATTTGATGAAATATTCGTCTGCTACTTGGTAATTGTTATTTAAATACTGCTCTTCAGCGAAGTAATACAATACACGTTGATATGCCTCTTTGTTGTCTTGGGTAGGTTTTTTAATACTTTCTATTACAGCAATGGCTTGTTTATAGTTACGTGTACTCATCAATAAATCGCCTAATACACCACGAGCTTCATCAATGTATTGGCTTTCGGGGTAATCGTTTACAAACTTCACAAAGTCTTTCAAGGCATCAGCTTGGTTTAACTCGTAACTTATTTTGGCATAATTGAATAATGCCAACTCCGTAATATGCTGA
>JBILPP010000295.1:0-3024 GCA_044373765.1 Bacteroidia bacterium | reverse complement strand
GGTTTTAATAATGAAACAGAAAAACTAGACGAAAAACTTAAGTTATTTCATGCTGCCCAAATGTTGGTTTTTTGTGCCGATCAGGCTGAGGTAACCCAGGGTGTTACACGCATGTTATTAAGTCATAATCCTCCATTAAATGTTGTAAGTTGGAGTCGTGGTAAGCAAAACGCAACCTATAAATTTGAAGTAGAGCACCGTTATCAATATACCGTCATCACTACCCGTAAAGGGTCACAAACATTAAGTGTTAATATTCCTTTTGTAGATGAAGCAAGTATTATGAATGTTTGCTCTTGTTTTGCATTTTTAATGGCTATAAACAGAGTAAGCACTGATGTGTTGAAACGTTTTGAAGAACTTCAGCCCATTGAAATGCGTATGCAACTAAAAGAGGGATTTAATAATTGCGTGATCATAAACGACAGTTATAATGCTGATATAAATGCATTACAAATTGCATTAGATTTTATGGAGCAGCAAAGTGCCGGATACACTAAAACGGTTATACTTAGTGATATGTTGCAAAGTGGTTTAGCAGAGCATCAATTGTATACCAATATTGCATCATTAATTAAGCAACGAAACGTCAATCGTTTTATTGGTATTGGCCCATGTATGCAAAAATATAAGCCACTTTTCCCAGTTGGCAGTTTGTTTTTTGATGATACCTCATCATTTATTAATAAGTTTATAAGTTTGGATTTTAGCCACCAAATTATATTGGTTAAAGGAGCACGTAAATTCACTTTCGAACGCATTACTTCTTTACTAGAAAAAAAGGTTCACGAAACAGTATTCGAAATTAACCTCAATGCCATGGTGCACAATTTAAATGTGTATCGCAATAAGCTAAATAAAGGAGTGAAGTTGATGGGTATGGTGAAGGCTTTTAGTTACGGATCTGGTAGCTATGAGATTGCTAAAATAATGGAGTATAACAGGGTTGATTACCTAGCGGTAGCCTATGCTGATGAGGGAGTAACATTGCGTAAAGCAGGAATTAAAACCCCCATAATGGTGATGAATCCAGAGCCTGTTGCTTTTGATAGCATCATACAGCATAATTTAGAGCCTGAAGTATACAATTTCTTTATGCTCGAGCAACTTATAAAGGCTTGTAATGGGCAAGAAATAAGTATTCATATTGAAGTTGATACGGGCATGAAACGATTAGGTTTTGACGAGGTTGAAATTGATGAACTCATCATTTTAATACATCAGAATCCTAACTTACGAATTAAGACGGTGTTTTCTCATTTGGCTGCAAGCGATGATAAGAAACATGATTTATTTACCCATGAGCAAATTCAAAAATTTGAACGTATTAGTGATAAAATAATCGCCTCTTTCCATTATCCAATTTTACGACATATTTTAAATAGTAGTGGAATAGCTCGTTTCCCTAATGCCCAATTTGAAATGGTTCGTTTGGGAATTGGTTTATACGGAATTGATCCAGCTGAAAAGTTACAAAAGCAACTCCAGGTTGTAGGAACACTCAAAACTGTTATATCTCAAATACGTGAAGTTAAATCACATGAAACTGTCGGATACAGCCGTAAAGGCACTGTTCAGCGCGATTCGCAAATTGCCGTTGTTGCAATTGGTTATGCTGATGGGTTGAATCGTAAGTTAGGTAATGGTAAGGGTTACATGATGGTTAACGGGCAAAAAGCTCCAATTGTGGGTAGTATTTGTATGGATATGACCATGATTGATGTGACAGGAATAAATTGCAGAGAAGGAGATCAAGTAATTGTATTGGGGAAGGAAATTGATATTAATGAGTTGGCATCAAAAATTGGAACCATTTCATACGAGGTATTAACTGGTATATCTCAACGTGTAAAACGCGTATATTTTTACGAGTAATTTGCTTAGCAAAAGTTTTTGGAGGCAAATCGTCAGATGCATTTCGCGACATTACGGTTGGTTATAAACACCTAAAGGTATTACGCTTTTAAGTGTGCTGACCTTCTCGGTACCCAATGACAAAGGCATTGCTCTGTGCACCTCAAAATCTGTAATCGGCTATGCCCAATTCTTCGCAAGACTGTTCACCCAACTCATCATTTTCTTTTTTACCGCAGAGGTTTTCGCAGAGTTAATAGGAGTTTAAAGTCTAATGCTTCTGAGGTAAAAGAGTTTGCTTCGCAAAGTTACAGTCTGCCCGATTGACCCGAGTAATCGGGTTGGTTGATAGTGGGTAGAACGAGCATGGAGATTGGGAGTTCAGCATAAATATATATTAGACTTAAACAGCCCTCTTCTCGATTCACCCCGATTCGTTATCGGGGCACTCGAACAGGCTGATAATCACCCAATTTTTCTTAAAAGTTAAACTCTCCCCCAATGCCGCAGGCGTTGCTCTGTGCTTCTCAAAATCTGTAATAGGCTATGCTCAATTCTTCGCAAGACTGTTCACCCAACTCAGCGTTTTCTTTTTTACCGCAGATGTTTTCGCAGAGTTAAAAGGAGTTTATAGTCTAATGCTTTTGAGGTAAAAGTGTTTGCTTCGCAAAGATAAAGCCTGCTCGAGTGAGCCTTGGGTTGGTATTGCATGAGAGCTCGTATCGAAACGAAGTTCAGCGGAGCTAAAGTAGGACTAGATGATAAAAAATTACTTCAACAATTCCTTCTCGATACTCTCCGTTACACTCCGAACTCGAAGTGGCTGACACTTAAAAATTAATTTATCTTTTAAGTTAAACACTTACCAATGCCGCAGGCTTTGCTAGTACCAATGGTCTGCGCACTCTCAATTTATTACGCGACATTGCTCGAACCTTCGGAAGACTGTTCACAGTCCTCTGCGTTAAAAAATTGGAGCGTTAGTTCACTGTATTTATTTAAGCATAAATTTTTGTCGTGCCAACTCTTTACCATTAACCACCACTGCTATAATATGCTCTCCTATATAATGTTTTCGTGTAGTCAAATCGGCAAACTTATGTTTGCGTTTTAGTGTAATTTCTTGCTTTGGTTTTATGAAATAAGTACCAATCTGGAATATTTTGGGTG
>JBILPP010000294.1:0-3028 GCA_044373765.1 Bacteroidia bacterium | reverse complement strand
GTGTTGGTTACTAAGGGATGCTGAAAACGGATTAGAGTAGGCAATAAATTCACTTATAATAATATGAAAACCATTAATTTATCATTATCAGTTATGCTAATTCTTTTTGCATTTAATGTTCACGCAAAAGAAAAAATCGTTATCAAAAAGGAAGGGGGCGGACCAAAAGGTTACAAAAATGTAAACGAACTCCATTCAGGTAGTACACACAAACTAACTTGTAGTGGAAATGGTATTGAAAAATGTTCATGGATGGCAGGTTTTTCCATTGTAACTAGTCCACAATTACTGGCAATCGAGAAAATTATTGATGAAAGAATTGGCGAAAAAGATTATTCGGGGAAAGGGAATTTAGCAGGCACCAAACTTTGGTTTTGCTGGGTTTATGATGCCTCTACTGGAACTACTACCTATTCTGTTACTGAAGATGCACCCGACTGTAATTTTCAGTAATGAACATCTATAATTCAAATTTAATTCTAAAATCAGCATCAGTACTACTGATGCTGATTTACACCATACCCGTTATTGGGCAACACCGATATGATATCCTACTAAAAAAGAGAAGTATTTTAAAGAATGACGAATTTGAGGATTGCAATGCTAAAATTCTCATATCCGATAACAAATTGATCCTATTCTCTGAACAAAAATCTCCAAAGAAAAGTTCAAATCAATTGTACGAAGTTAACTACCCTGCATATGACCTTAAAACCGGCAGAAAAACACAAATCAAAGTTAGAATTAATGAACCTTTATTTGAGTACATAAATATTGGAAATTTGGAAACACATATTTGTGATAATTTAATCCTTTTATGTATAAATGAATATGCCATACAAAATCTCGACTATGCTAAAACCAAACTTTTAATACTTAAAAAAACAGATGAAACAACCTACACTGAAATTAACCATATAGATAACTTTCATCAGTACGAGGGTGATATTTATCAAATAAGCCCGAGCAGGATTCTGTTTTATAAAAACAATGATTATCACCCATTAGACGATTCCATTCCAACCATTACAAGTGTTTATAATATTGAATCAGGCACATTCGAGAAAAACCAGGTTGAAAAATTTGAAGGAATATATGTTACAAACCTTGTTGGACAATTAGTTGCAGCAAAAAATAAAACCATATTCAGAGCATATCCTACAAAAAACATGGTTACTGTTTCTGATGAGTTACTGAATACAATTGATACCGTATTTGTTCCTATCAGAAAGAACTACACCCAACTTTTTAACAAAATTGATTCGCTGAAACAAGTATATACATCAAAAAAAGAATTCATATACGCTTCCAAAAAAATTGACAAGTATATTGAAAGAATTGAAAGTATTTATTTATTGAGCACCAATGAGCTAGGTATAATAATTAAACCTGAAAATGTTGAAGACTTTGAAACGCGCATGCTACTGGTATATGACCTTACCAATAAAAAGTTCACTAACACCATCCAACTTCATTATGATTATTCAGGCAAGAAAAAAATTATTTCAGAGCCCAACTTCACTTATAATGGTAATGCCGTACTTTTTAGCGAAGGTATGAATGCTTTAGTGTATACTACAACTGATAATTACATTAAAAATGGCAATCTTAAAGGTAGTAAAAATTATTTCATACATGTTATGAAATATAACCAAGTAACATCAAAGACTGAGCATCAAAAGATGAAGTCACACATACAATTTGCATCATATACAGACTCCAACCTAACCCTATTTAGTCTTAAAGGAGATACCACAAGCTTATCACAATTACTTGCGAAAAAGAGTGCTATTCTGGTAAAGAATAAAAAAAACTGTTCCCCGTGTTTTAAAAAAGCCTACCAACTACTTAAGAAAGAATATAGCAATCATGATGTATTCTATGTTTGTGAATATTCAGGCTTGCCACTTAATCATCTCATTGATGAAAAAAATATTAAGAAGTCACTAAAAGTAAAAAATATTTATTATTTCAAACCAGAGCATGAACAGAGCAAAGGATTACTAAATCTAAAAAACACACCTACACCTTTTATATTAAGTTCAGATGATAAAATAATAAATTATGTGCCATTGGATTTAATAATGGTGGAGTGATTTTTTTAAAAAAATTGTGCTTCAAAAATACTAAATGAATTTACCTTTTCATACAACCGTAAGTAAACTGTATGTTGACTTGTATAGAAAACAATTTCAATTCACATTTTATTGGAAACCCTGTTAAACCGCTCAAAAAAAAGAAATTGGGCACTAAAAAAGTGGATACATGAAACACCTAACCATTATTTTATTATTTGCTGTAACAGCCTTTATAGCAAACGCACAAATTAAGTACAACCACATTGGCCAACTAGGAGAATTTAAATCCGACTGGGCATTGGTAGAACTTGGAAACAAACTCGGATTCATCGATGAAAACGGCAAAGAAATCGTTAAACCTATCTACAAAAAAATTGGCCAATTTGGTGAGTTAAAATCGGATTGGGCATTAGTAAATCAAGACAACAAACTGGGTTTTATTAATGACAGAGGAGAAGAAGTCATCAAACCAACGTATGATAAGATTGGTCAATTTGGTGAGTTTAAATCTGATTGGGCTCTAATAGAACTGGACAACAAACTGGGTTTTATTAATGACAAGGGGGAAGAAGTCATTAAACCCAAGTATGATAAAATTGGTCAATTTGGTGAGTTTAAATCCGATTGGGCTTTGGTACAACTTGGCAACAAACTGGGTTTTATTAATGATAAAGGGGAAGAAGTGATTAAACCCAAGTATGATAAAATTGGTCAATTTGGTGAGGTAAAATCTGAATGGGCTTCGGTAAAATTAGATGATAAAGTTGGCTTTATTAATGACAAGGGGGAAGAAGTAATTAAGCCTACCAAAAAGCCTTAGTGTTGTTAATTAACTTAACAGATTACGCAAACATTGTAACAGACGGTGATTATGAACCACCAAACAAGAATCGTTTTATTGAAAACAAGTTTGTTTTTAACGTTCTTTTGTAATTACTTTGTATGCACAT
>JBILPP010000033.1:0-10558 GCA_044373765.1 Bacteroidia bacterium | reverse complement strand
CAGGGTATGACGAGAACGTAAATGTGGATCATGGGATTATTTCAATGCCTGAAAAATTAACCTATAGCAAAAACACAATCATAAATGACATTATAATATGGCATTCTACGAATACTGGAGCAACAGGAGCAACAGGTAGAAACGTAGGATCAGGCAAAACAAATACAGATAAAATTATTGCTTTATATGGAAATGAATATAATGCGGCTAGAATATGCCACGACTTGGTTTACGGTGGGTATAATGATTGGTTCTTGCCTAGCGCAATGGAAATGTATTATGTTCAGAGACATGCTAATGTGGTGACTACACAATCTATAAATGATGATTTTTGGACTTCCACAGAATCAACCGATAATTCTGCTGAGTTATTATATTTTGATGGAGTTTCTTCATTTAGGTTTTCCCCTAAATCTAAAAATACTTTACATCATGTTGTGGCTACAAGATATTTTTAATTTGGCTTCTCCAATTTAAATTTTAATTAACTTAAATGTTAGTTTATATATTGGGTCAAATTAGGGTCAAATTTTACTTGAAAAAAGTATATAAAAGAAAAGAATAAAAAGTAATTGAATGATAATAAATTCTAAATTATACAATTTAATAACAATAAGATATGACAATAAAAAACATGTTTTACAAAGAAAATTTAACCTTCTGTTAATCAGAGGGTCCTTGGTTCGAGCCCAAGAGAGGGAGCAAATTGAAAAAAGAGGTCATTTTTGACCTCTTTTTTATTTCTACAATTTTGCAAAACCTTACTGGAATCATAGAGAAGTTCTATTGTAGTTGTGAATTTTAGCCGTTAAAACAAGATGTTTGGGAATATAAAAAGAAGTGATAAATATAACGGTTTGCGTGTAGGCGATGGTGCATTGTGTTGCGCCTGCGGCAAAGCAATATTGCTTACACGCTGTTAGTGTTTAAGCCTTGGTTTCATTTTAGATTTCCAGCACATAATATTTCCATGTTGTATTATGAACATCCACATAGTTATTCCAAATTCCTTGATATTGATTATTAAGTTGGATACCACCTTTTTTGTGTAAAAAATTAGGCAAATGTGCTACTTCAATAGTTTGGATATTTACATGTTGTCCATTAAATAATTGATAAATACCTGCATTAGCTTGTGGTGCTTGCCAAAAAGCTTGGTGCTCCGTAAACAAAATAGCATAACAACCATCTAAATGATTTTGTCTCAACTGCTCAAGAAATTTTACATCTTGAATTGCACGGTACATTTCATTTGGCGTACCACAATCATCTTTTGGCATCTTTAATTCAATCACATAACGCCGACCATTTTGTGTCGTTATATAAATATCAATTTCTTTTTTTATTAAATCGGGTAATGGGTTAAATATTCTTGGGGTTGGGTATTCAAGTCTGAAAATTAAGTCAGGAAAATTACTTCTCAAAAAAATTGCAAGTTCATGCTGTAATCCGAACTCACTATAAAGCTCAATTGGTGTTTGTTGAATTGTATCGAAAAATCTATTTATTTTATCTAACATAATTTTTTACATTTTCGTTTTTAGGCTTACCACTAACTAAATAATATTGTGACGAGGTTATCAATAATTAATACTATTTCTATCTCCAGTATTTTTCTTTAAATCTTGCCAATGAAACCAAATAATGACCATGGCTAAAGTATCAAGTTTACAATATTTCTTTAAGGCATCTGAATACGCCGATTTAGCATCTGAATTATTTCGAGATATTCCATATAACATTTCTCTGTAGGCAACCATTGCATCACCACCATTTCTAACTTTAATCACCTGTGATTTTGTGTCTTCAATTATTCGCTCTTCTAACAATTTATACGGGTCAATTAGCTTTCCTTCTTGATTATATTGGTATAAATTTTCTTGTTGAAGTAATAATTTAGAAATATTATTTTTTGTTTCTTGAAGCACTGATGGTAAAACCACTTTAATACTTGTCCTTCCTCCCATGAGTGGATGAAAATAATAGAACTTAGCTAAATCGTGCATATCCAAAATACGATTAGTATTATCATTTTTATCTATAACAATAATACTTTCAAGCCATAGAAGTAAATCTTTATCAAAATCTTCAGACTCCGCCAAAGTATTTTTAATTGCTCTTAACTGAGTATTTTCATATTGACTCCAAGTTAGTATTGTTCCAGAAGTACCTATTTGCTTTCTTAAACTTTTTGCAAATTCAATATTTGGGTAATAGTCTGATACATTTAACCATTCTGAATGTTCTATTCTACCATCTTTATGTAATGTATGACAACTCCATTGAAAAATAACATTTTGAAAAGGTTTCATTCCTTTATGAAATGGAATCGCCATTGAACAAGTTTCAAAATCAATGAAATGTAATGGGTATTGAATATTATTAATTGCCTCGTTAAATCCATTTAATAAAAATTCTTTTTCAATCTTTAATTGATAAAATGGTCGGTCATTATAATAAGGTTTGTTTTTAACTACACATTCTAAAGGAATATCGCTAAGAGATGTCTTACCTCTTGTAATCAATTCATTAATAGTATTTCCTGAATGATTATTCACATTACCTAATTGCCCCAAATCCAATATGTGGGGGTTTGGATTTGCTAAACTACCCCAGCATTCAATAAAACCTGATTTTGAACTATCTTCAATTTTGTATTCACAACTTTTACATTTTATAGATATAGGTATGTTTATTTTCTCATTGTTAAGTATACTTGCCTTAAATAATTGACTTGAAATAGCAATATCATTTTCGATTAATTGTATTTCATCATCAACACATTCAACCCCCATAAAATTATTTTGTCGTAACGCTTTTAAATTTGCTTCATTACCAATGAAATCAACAACTGTTTGTCCGTTTCGTTTATTTAGAACAAACCATTTTATCAAATTTTCATGCTGATTAATCTTACTTTTATCGGGCATCATTAAATAAGCTTTTACACTACATTCAGGAAATTTGTCTTGAACTACTTTTTTCTGATAAGCAATATCCTCTAAGTAAGGTTTGAAATCTATATCTAACCAATAGTTTTTAATTTTTCCTTTTTTGTTGGGCACTTTACTTAATGCTAAATCATCACTATTATAAGATTTTGATTTTACTTCTATGATTTCGATATCATTTCCTTTCTTTATAAAAATGTCAACTCTAACTAATTGATTATCTACAAAAATTGAAGGCTCAAATAACATAACATTTTCGTTGGAAGAAATTATCTGTTCTGTTAGGTTTATCGAATCAGTTACATTTCCTTCAATTTCGTATCCCTCAGGATATAATAATTGAGCTAACTTGCCAATCATAAAACCACCATCTGCTAGTAAATTTAGGTAGTCGTTTTCTTCATTTAAACTTGAGTACTTATTCTTTTTATAGTATAATTTTGTTGCACAAGTTTGAGCCACTTTAAAGTCTGACTTAGATAGATATTTCATAGTGTTAATAATTTATAGTAGTAATAAGTTTGTGTTCTTTAATTACATCAATAATTTCTAAATTTTTAGATTCTATAGTAAAATCAAATAAGTGGAATCCGTCCATTTCATCTTTTATTTCTAGAATAAAATCACCGTTTATTATCAATCCATCATTTAATAAATTATAACTTTTAAAATGGATTCCAATGAATAATAAATCAGAGCCATTTATCACTATATCCTTCAAATCACTTGAAATAAAATCATTGTATTTCCCGTCAGGAGTTTCGAAAATCATTTCAATTACACATTTGTCATTTTCATTCGGCAGTTTTAATACACAATCTACACTTCTTGTTTGTGCATCATATACTTTTTTAAAATCTTGTTCATTATACCCTGTCTCTTTATAGGTGTAATTGAATTTAGTATTGAAAGTATTATTTGTTTTCATTTTTTATTGTTTTTTTAGAAGTTAAATTTGAAGTACTTACAATATCATAGATTAATCCCACTACAATATACAAAAAGGCTAGGATTAAATAAATTTTGTAAAAAAAACGAACCATTTCCGTTTTCCCATCAACCAAATGGTAAGTTATAACGATGTAGAAGAAAGAGCCTATAAATAAGCTAGCGAATAGAATAAATGTTCTAGCTTTTACAACCTCTCGGTTATTGTGATTCCAAAACAATTTAACGATACCTCTTGTGGCAAAATAAAAGATAAAAATGATGATTAGTGAGTTCAAATATGAACGAATATTTTTTTCCATAGTCAGTAAATTATTAAAATTAATATCCAATTTTAGTACTTGTAGATGTTTTAATCTCTTCTTTACACAATCTAATAAATAAAGATTCTAAGTCCTCATCATCGATTATACATTGCATTATGTATTTCTTCCTAATGTTATAGATTTGACCCCCCGTAAATGAATAGTTTTCTAAAACGGTATTTATAGTCAAACTTGATATATTTTGAAAAGCATTGGACAACAAACTATATTGTGTTTCTTTCGTTGGTTTTTCAAACTCCACCTTATACAAGAATCGTCTTTCGAAAGCTTTGTCTAATTTCTCAGCATGATTACTTGTGACAATTGAAATTCCCGTGAAGAGTTCCATTTGTTCTAGTAAAATATTTTGCATGCTATTATGAGTTCTATCTGTTGAATGTCCTACTTCTACACGCTTTGAAAATATACTGTCTTCGTTAAAAAAAAGTATGGGAGTTAAATCACATTCTTTTGAGAATTCATAGTATTGGTCGAATATTTTTTTGGTGCCTTTTTCTGTGTCTCCAACCCATTTATTAATTACTTTCTCTACATCAACACAAAATAAGGGGCGATTAGTGATTTTTGCAATTCTTTTAGCAGTTGCCGTTTTTCCAGTACCTGAAAAACCATTAAATAATATTGAAATCCCTTTGGCTAAACCATTTTCTGACAATTGATTTACTACTAATTGATGTTTCTCTTTACTTAAAATTTTTTCAATCGTGTTGATTTGTTGCCATTCTAATTCGTTATAAAACAATTCCTCTAAAACAATATCTTCTGGATTTAAAATTGTTCCTGTTGTATATGTGTTTTTCTTAGTTGTTGTTTTTTCTTTTACAAATAAAGCATCTTTAGCCTTTTCTGTTAAACCCACAAATTCATCAAAGATAAATGCTTCTTCATCCCTTACTAGCAAATCATACTCAATAAGCGAGGAAGTCTTATTTTCAATACTATCCCGAAACTCTTTTTGCTTTGCAAAGTTGTCTTCTATCATTTTAATAAAGTATTCTAAATCAATCTGTTGTCCATCCTTTTGATGACGAATAGCCGCACTTAAAAACAATGTCTTTTCGGCTATTGTTAATGCATCAAATCCATTTATCCAATCTAACTCTTTGCATTGCTTAGCGTTTACTATTTCTCTCTCCGTTAGTTTTAACATGGTTTCAGCATCAAAACAGCCATCATTTCTTCGGTCAGTTATAAATTGAATGTTTTTAAGTAAAATGTTGAAATTTTTGGCAGGCTGAAATTCTAGACTATCCGGTTTGTCAGATAGTAGAGCCTCATAAACGATTTCTTCAGCTGAGAATGACTGTTTAACAAGCGTTTTACTATGTCGATTTTTGGTAGTGGACACAACATACCCTTTGGAAATTAGAGAATGAAGGGCATTGTTAATGTTTTTCAAACCCATTAGGCTCCCACCGAAATGTTGTAAGAAAGCATCCATACCTTGTTCTTCCTGCCGTATTCCACCATCGATTAGAATGGATAATACTACAAGCTCGTCATAATCAATTTTAAAAAAATTAATCAACTCCTTAATTTCAGGGACAGCTAATAAAGCATCCTTTTTAGATACATTACCGAAAGATTCGGTAATTATATACTCAATCCATTTTAGCTTGTCAGATTCCAGATTTTTCATAAAATTGCTTTTTTAAATTTTGTGCAAAAGGTAGGACTCGAACCTACACAGGAAATAATTTCCTACATAACAAATATGTTGTGCGCGTCTACTCACTGGATTTTGTGCACCAAACCCAACTTCCGCCACTCTTGCATTGAATTATTAATTAAATTTCAATTGCCAATCTCTGAGTACATAGTCAAACTTATTGACTCCTTTTGGAACTCTAGCTGCTTTTGATGGGGATAATAAATTTGAGTTAATTTTGATTTTTTCAGACTCTAATCGCCATTCTTTAAGGTTGGAACCTTTACCCCAAGTGCTAAAAATTTTTAGATTGGGATTACTTTTGGATAATTGATTAATAATAGCAGTATTGTATTCTCTCGTTACTTTTTTATTGATGATTTTCGAATCCGAATATCCATTTCCGATAATTTGTGGAATCTTTGCTTCATCGCAAGTAACGCTTGAAATTAAATCGATACAACCAATCTTGTGTTTTTTTAGTAGCCCAATAAAATTTGAATTATTAGGGTTAATCTCTTCCCCAAAAATGGTAGAAATTAATTTCCAAGTCATATTTGTTTTACGACCGTAATAATAATTTACTTGTTCTCCTCCACTAGGATTAAATGTGCCAACCAATAGATAATTAATATCCCATGATGGGATATAATTTTGATTGATTAAAAGTTGATGTTTAATTGTTTTCATTTTACAGAATTTAATTGATTTCGATGCAAAGCTAGAAATAAATAATTAATAATACAAATTAATATAAGTTTTATTTTGTTGTCTGTTGTTGTCTGTTTTTTTTAATATAAGTTATCTATTAAGGTTACTAGTCAATTTAATATTAATATATTTGTATTTTCAATTTAAAACTAAAATAAAAATGACCGAAATAGAATTCATTATTTACAACTTAATTAATTCATTATCTATATCTAGAATATCAACATATTTGATTGACAATAACCAATATGATGATACACATCTTCAATTAGAAATAACAAATGCCGTATTAAATTTTGAAGAACCTGAAATGCAAAAAAACTCTCATCTTGTATCTTACAAAAAATTAAATGGTGAAAAAACATATCTTGAATTTATTACAATAGATGATAACACTATAGAAAAAATAGATATATTCAATACGGTTGATTGGAATGATGCTAACTTTATAGTGCTTTATATTTCAAAAAAAAATAACAATAGAAGCTTAAAAATGATTCAAGAGAAAATTTTTGAAACTTTTGAAACACAATTTAATTTTAAAAATTTTAATTTTTTAAATGGTTATTTTGGTGTGATTTTTTATTCTAATTATCACACTAATGTAGTTGAAGAAAAATCAAAACCGAAAAGAAAAAAAGTTAGTCTTCCACGAGGGACATACACTAAAACATTAATAAGTGTAAAAGAATGGCTTGAAAAAGAGGGAGAAACTTCAGTTAGGGATTTAATGCAAAAATTTGAAGATAAGATTACTGAGGAACTAAATAAATTAAAAGAAAAAGACAATTTAATTGACATTGATGAAGAGTTAAAAATATTTAGACAAACATATGATACTGGTGCAAAAAGAAGCCAACTACTATTACATACGGTGAATGAACCAAACAGAGTTTATTTTAGAAATAAAGTAACCGCTAAGTTCGATTTGTTTTATTATACAGATTATAATTCTAGATTATTTGACAGAAAAATTAAAGCATTTAATCATGATGACTTAGACAATAATCAAATAGATGTATACTACGAAAAAGGGGGGAAACCTATAAAAGTTATTGATTTTAAAAATAGATATATTGAATAGTTCTATAAAATTTAATTTTAAGAATTAGTAGTTCATTCATATGAATAGATTTTAAAGTGATTTTCTCCGAAGAAGTATGAAGATAATAATTGCGACAAATAATTATTTGTTAACTCATTGTTTTTCTTATAGTTAAGTAAATTACCATCGCATTAAAATTGTAACTTTCTCCAATAGGGGGAGCAAAACAAAACCCGATACGAAAGTGTCGGGTTTTTTTTGTTTATATAACTCAAATTTAGTAAAAAATAGTATTTTCTTGAATTTGTCTGGCAGTTAATAGGCAGTTAATTTTATATTATGCTATTTTACTGGTGACTTAACCTCAAGTATTTTATTAAAAACAATAATAATGATATAATAATCAAGCAGTTAATTATTTTAAAATAGTTTTTTTAATATAAAAATTATATATATTTGTAAATTAATATTATAAAAAAAATAGTATGAGAAATATATTTATTTATGTTTTATTAGTTTTTTTAATGTGTTCTTGTTCTAGCAGTTCGGAATCTGATGTTATTTCAGAAGTCACATCTGTACCTGCTGCTCCATCAAATTTAAGCGGTAAAGTTAATTCTTCTACTCAAATAACTTTATCTTGGAGAGATGAATCAACTAATGAGTCAGAATTTAAAATAGAGCGCAAAATCGGTTCAGGTGCTTTTGTGATTGTTGGAAGTACTTCTAAAGATGTAACTAACTTTATCGATATAAATTTAGTTCCTAATACTGTTTATATCTACAGGGTTTTTTCAAAGAATGCTAATGGAAATTCAAATAATCATTCAAATGAACTTAATCGTTCTACACCAGAAACAGCAATGACAGTGGTAATTGGTTCTCAGATTTGGTCTAAATTTAATTTAGATGTTACAACATATAGTGATGGGACGCCAATACCACAAGTTAGTAGCCCTACAGAATGGTCAAACTTAACTACAGGGGCTTGGTGTTATTATAACAACGACCCAGCAAATGGTGTTGTGTATGGTAAATTATACAACTGGTATGCAGTAGCTGGAATACACGATAATGACCCAACTACTCCTAACAAAACATTAGCGCCTTCGGGTTGGAGAATTCCATCTAATAATGATTGGACAGAGTTAACTGATTTTTTAGGTGCAAGAGAAGTAGCGGGTTCAAATATGAAAGCTACGGGGACCTCATTTTGGACTGCTCCAAACATTGCTACCAATGAATCTGGATTTACAGCATTGGGTGGAGGTGATAGAAGAATAGAAGGTAATTTTGAGTCTATTGGTACTTGGACAGCATGGTGGAGTTCTAATGAGATTAGTTTGGACCAAGCTAGAGGTAGGTCAATACTTAATTATTCTCCCTTTTCTTTTATTCATATTGCATATAAAAAAATGGGGCTTTCGGTTAGATGTGTTTACGGAGAAACATTACAATAAAACAAAAATTATATACAATCTTTAGGATAACTAAACTAAAAGCCTTTAGAATAATCTAAAGGCTTTTTATTATTGTATATAAATTAATTTTCTCTGAAGAATTACAAAGGTAATAATTGCGATAAATAATTTTTTATTAACTCATTGTTTTCCTGATAGTTTAGTAAATTATCATCGCGTTAAAATTGTAACTTTCTCCAATAGGGGGAGCAAAATAAAACCCGATACGAAAGTGTCGGGTTTTTTTGTTTTTATTTATTAAGAAAAATCCATTTTTTATACAGACCAAAGCTGCTTTGATAAAAAAATTACGTACAATATACCCGTTGTGGTATATTGTCTCTTTAAAAAATAAATTTACACCTTAAAGGGTATAAATTAAAATATATTACTACTTTTATACCCGAAAAGGTGCATATTATGGAATTAAGTAAGTTTATAAAACAAAAAAGAACCTCCGCTAAATTAACACAACCTGAATTGGCGGAGAAAGCTGGAGTAGGTCTGCGTTTCCTCCGAGAGTTGGAACAAGGTAAAGAAACACTACGATTAGACAAAGTAAATCAGGTGTTAAAATTATTTGGTTATAAGGCAGGGGCAGTTCAAATAATAGTAGGGGAAGATGAGAAAGGCTGAAATAAAAATATATGATACAACTGCGGGGTGGTTGATAGAAGATGAAAATGGATATCATTATAACTATGATAGCTCTTACTTGAATTCTTCAAATCCTGACCCTATTAGTTTGACCCTACCACTAAAAGAACAACCTTATACAAGTAAAATCTTGTTCCCTTTTTTTGATGGTCTTATCCCCGAAGGATGGTTGTTAGATATTGCTCAAAATAATTGGAAACTAAACCCACGAGATAGAATGGGTCTTTTAATGGCTTGTTGTAAAGATTGTATAGGAGCCGTTAGTGTCCATCCATTAAATAATGAACAACTATGAAAAGATGTCTCTATTGTTACGAACCATTATCTGAAAATGAAGTAGATTTTCATCCTTCTTGTTGTAAAAAAATATTTGGACAATCTACTCCACCGGAATTACCATATACAGAAAACCAAATGGAAGAATTGGCTTTACAGGTAGTGAAAAGTCAAACTACTTTAACAGGGGTTCAAGCTAAATTATCTTTGGAATTAACATCAAGTGAAAAGGGAGAAGCCAAACGATTTACAATAGTTGGTCTGTGGGGAGATTACATATTAAAACCCTCTACTAAAAATTTCAATCAATTACCGAAGGTAGAAGACCTAACAATGCACTTGGGAGCCATAGCAAAAATAAAAATGGTACCCCATAGTTTGATACGATTACAATCAGGAAATCTTGCCTACATCACCAAGAGAATTGACCGCATAAAAGGTCAAAAACTTTTAATGGAGGATATGTGTCAATTGACAGAAAGAATGACTGAAAACAAGTATCACGGGTCTTATGAACAGATTGCTAAAGTTCTTTT
>JBILPP010000293.1:0-3029 GCA_044373765.1 Bacteroidia bacterium | reverse complement strand
TTTTATGTAAGTGCATATCCTAATGCTGGTTTACCAAACGAAATGGGTCAGTATGATGAAAGCCCAGCTGCAATGGCCAAACAAGTAGAAGAGTTTTGCAAAGAAGGTTTAGTTAATATTTTAGGTGGCTGTTGTGGTACAACTCCTGAGCACATTAAAGCTATTGCTGATATGGCAGCTAAGTATGAACCGAGGAAAATAGGGGAGAAGGATTTAGCTATTAACCTTTAACTATTAACCTTTAACTATTAACCTTTAGCAATTAACCATTAACTTTTAACCATTAACCTTTAACCATTAATTACTTCTTGTTAGTTGGCCATGAGAAATTTTAGAACGATGAAAATGTGGAACGATGCGGTTGACTTGTCAGTGTTAACTTATAAATACACCAAGCAGTTTCCAATTGATGAAAAGTTTGGTTTGGTTAGTCAAATGAATCGTGCAGCAGTATCAGTTTCTTCCAATATTGCAGAAGGATGTAGCAGAAGTAGTGAAATTGAATTTAAGCGGTTTTTAGAGATTGCAATGGGGTCGATTTTTGAGTTGGAAACACAATTTATTTTAGCTAATAAACTTATGTTTATAAATAAAGCTGATCTAGAATTAGTGGTATTATAAATTCATCAACTTCAGAAACAAATAAATGGTTTAATAAGTAAGATTAAGCAGGATAAAAATAAAATAGTTAACTTTTAATCATTGACCTTTAAAGATTAAAAGTTAACAGTTAATCGTTAACAATAAAAAAATGGATATGCAATTAATTATTGTAGTTGTAATTTTATTAGTAGCTGCATGGTATTTAGGTCGTACACTTTTTAGAAGCGCCAAAGGACATACCTGCGAGAGTGGTAAGTGCAGTCATCATCCAACCATAGCTAAAAAATAATTCTGTGTAAACTGTTTTCAAAAAATATATATTGCTCTAAATAATTTTACGGTGAGCAATCCATTATTTAGAAGAAAAACCATAGCACAAATTGCAAGCGAAGCGGAGGCTATTCAAAACAGCGAGCACAAACTCAGAAAAACTTTAAGTCTTCGCGATTTAACCTCATTAGGTATAGCAGCCATTATTGGTGCAGGTATATTTAGCACCATTGGTAATGCAAGCGCAAGTGGAGGTCCTGCTGTTATTTTATTATTTGTATTTATTGCTATTGCTTGTTCGTTTTCAGCATTAAGTTATGCCGAGTTTGCAAGTAGTATTCCTATATCTGGTAGCGCATACACGTATGCTTATGCATCGTTTGGTGAGATTGTAGCCTGGATAATTGGTTGGGCTTTAATTGTAGAGTATGCCATTGGTAATATTGTTGTAGCCATAAGTTGGAGTGATTATTTTACTGGCTTAATGGATGGCATTGGTTGGCATATACCAGAGTATTTAACCATGGATTATTTAAGTGCTAAGAATGGTTTTATAGAAGCTACATCGCTTTTGACATCAAACCAAACCTTAACACATTACCTGCAACAGCAACAATTGGCTTGGCAAAGTGCACCCGAAATTTTTGGGTTGAAATTGATTTGTGATTTGCCTGCATTGGGAATTGTATTCGCCATTACTGCATTAATTTATCGTGGGGTGCACGAAACAAAAACAGTGGGCAATTATTTTGTAGGCTTAAAATTAATTGTGATTGTATTGGTAATAATTGTTGGGGCATTTTATGTGAATCCCGATAATTGGAGTCCATTTGCACCAAATGGTTTTAAGGGTGTTTTACAAGGTGTGGCATCGGTGTTTTTTGCATACATTGGTTTTGATGCATTGGCCACCACTGCCGAAGAGTGCAAAGACCCTAAACGTGATTTGCCCAAAGCCATGATCGCATCACTAACCATTTGTACCATTTTATACATGCTCATTTCATTATCCTTAACCGGTATGGTGAGTTACAAAGAGTTGGCTGTTGGCGATCCGTTGGCACACGTTTTTGAATTGTTGCATGTAAATTGGATGAGTGGCATAGTTGCAGTAAGCGCTGTAATAGCAATGGCCAGTGTGCTGTTGGTTTTCCAAAATGGGCAACCGCGTATTTGGATGAGCATGAGTAGGGATGGGCTTTTACCTAAGCGTTTTAGTAACATACATCCTAAGTTTAAAACACCCGCATTTAGCACCATTGTTACAGGGTTGTTTGTTGCCGTTCCAGCTTTGTTTTTAAACTTAAAAGAGGTTACAGATTTATCAAGTATTGGAACCCTGTTTGCATTTGTAATTGTAAATGCAGGAGTAATAAGAATGGAATCGCACAGCAACGAGTACCATGTTGGTTTTAAAGTTCCTTATATAAATGGCAGGTTATTGGTGCCTATTTTATGTTTGGTTAGTTTGTATCTATTTATTGTGTTTGATAACACCCAAACATTTATGCATGTTGGTTTACGAGAAAACTGGCCAACACTTGCTTTTTGGTTACTGTTTGTGGTATTAAGTGTACTTACTTTTTTAAAACGCTTTAGTACCATTCCCGTATTAGGTATGGTTTCAAATTTTTATTTAATGACCCAATTAAACTTTACCAATTGGGCTGCGTTTTTGTTGTGGTTGTTGTTTGGTTTATTTATCTATTTACTATACGGCAAAAAGCACAGTAAGTTAAATAAATTGGCATCCTAACCTTGAAACAGGTTGCATTAATATTTTTGCTTTAACCATGGGTGATGTCATGTTGTGTATGTCTAATTGGTTGTAAAAGTAAAAACCTAATTGGATATTTTCCTTTCACCCGTTTTAAATTCCGTTTACCTGCAATTCGTCCTTTTTTATCTAAAAATATTTTTATTGGTGTTTGTTGTAGTACTTTCGCACCCGTGAAAAATCTAGTTATATTGTTAAATCTGTTTTTGCTTTCAGCAACAACTATTATAGCCCAAACTCAAAAACACACCTTAAGTGGTACGGTTAAAGATGCCAAAAATGGTGAAGACCTTATAGGTGTTTCCATATCCGTTAGTGAGTTAAAAATAGGTGTAGCTACCAATACATATGGTTACTATTCATTAAATCTTCCTGAGGG
>JBILPP010000292.1:0-3037 GCA_044373765.1 Bacteroidia bacterium | reverse complement strand
GTGAAAACAGATAAAGGAGAAACACTTTATTTAAACAGTGGTGATTGGGTAGAAAACTTAACCGCACTTGAATACAGCGAAAAAAAATGGAGCTTGTATCACTACAAAGATGAGTTTGGTGAAGAAGATATTTATGAAGAAGACGAATTAAATGTGAAACTTCCCAACATGGAATCGCTATACCAAGATATTATTACATCTGCTATTTCAGAAGCTAAGCGCTAACTACCCAATTTGGTAATCGAAATAAGAATAATGTATAAGTCCTTTTCTACAGAATAGTTTTTGGCATACATAAAATTAAGTTTATTAGCTGTTCCAGGCTCTACTTGGTTATTCCATTTAATTACAGGTGATAACACCCCTTGTTTAATTTTTGGCAGCGCGTTTTGGTTTAACGATTGGGTATATCCAACCCAAGTTTTTTGACCAAACAACACTTCCCATAAGTTTTTGATAAACTTAGCTCGCTGTTTAATTACCAATATTAGGATTGGGCTAATAACTGTTAACAGTATTGTTACCACAACATCTAGTATCCTTTTTTTACGTTGATTTTGTGGCTCGCTTAGTGCCATACTAATATCTAGTGCATAAAAATCGCCTGCACTATTTTTACTGTTTGAGCCAATAATAAATGAACTTTCTTCTGGAACAATTTTGTATTGCACGCCAGGAAGGTTAACACCACTCATCCATTGAATAATTTGAGTAGCAGAAATATCTTTAGAACAAAATATAATTTCCTCAGCATTAAACACCTGAACGATATCTCGTAGTCGCGAAACATCACCTAAATAATCATCGCCTTGTTCAATATCGTTACCAACCGTCACATATCCTGCAACCTTACAGTTGGCTTTTGTTTTGTTTAACAAATCCTGCACACGCGAAGCCTCATTTTTACCGCCAACAATTATGGTTGTCGTATCGTATGCCATTGCCAAATCAATCTTCTTAAACTTGGCAACATATAATATTAACCTATTTAAATAGGCACCAATTAAAGCCCAAACAAACCCCAGCATGATAATGGCTCTAGAAAAACGGTAACTTAATGGCGCAAAAGCATAAACTAAGCTAATACCTATTAAACCGAATAATATACCTTTTACGACAGCTGTTGTAGACCGGGTTTTTTCGTACGCACCCGATAGGTATAAACCAAACACCCAAATGATGGTATATATGCTGGCATTAACCAACATAAACTCTATGGGGTAAGAGCCTCCTTCTACAAATTTATGGTTACGCTCCCAATATAACTTGATAAGATAAATACCAATGTACATGCAAGTGGCATCCATAATCATAAGATGCGCTATTTGAAAAAACCTGGCAACTAAAGAAATTCCTGCACGGATATAAATGGCAAAACTTATCAAGAAACTAAAAAGCTTTGCGTGCTTATTGCTATAGTGTTTTTGGGCAAAAATGATCATCGCCTTATAAAACACAAATACATAATTTACACTGGTTTTTTTTGTGCTTTCGCCTTTGTAATGTATAATGGTTGTATTGGGAAAGTAGTAGTTTTTATAGCCACCTTGCGTTATGCGATAAGATAAATCAATGTCTTCGCCATACATAAAGTAATCTTCGTCTAATAAACCAATTTTATCTAAAGTAGCTTTGCGAATAAACATAAAAGCACCTGATAAAACTTCCACTTCGTGCACTTCATCATTGCTTAAAAAACCCAAGTGGTATTTTCCAAACGTTTTTGATTTAGGAAAAACAGATGCAAATCCAAACATCTTGTAAAATGCCACTTTTGGTGTAGGCAAACTGCGTTTTGATTCGGGTAAAAACTTGCCTTTACCATCAATCATTTTAACACCTAAAGCACCAGCATCTTGTTGTATATCCATAAAATCGATACAACGCCTAAAACAGTCTTCTTCAACAACCGTATCGGGATTTAACAATAGTACATACTTGCCCATTGCTTGTTTTATGGCTTGATTATTAGCCACACTAAAACCCGTATTCGATTTGTTTTCTATTACAATGGTTTGGGGAAATTTTCTACGAACCATTTCGCAACTACCATCTGCCGAGTTGTTGTCAACCACAAACACTTCTCCATTAACACCGTGCATGGCTTTGTATACGCTATGCAACGCTTGCTCAAGAAAATACTTTACGTTATAGTTAACAATAATTACAGATAACTGCATGTGTGTGTTTTATACTATTAAACTTAAACGTTGATAAACAACATTTGGTATTATTGCATTGGTTGCCCGCCTGCCAGGCTCTGATAACGCCTGATACACTCCTCTGCTTTTGCCTTTTCGTTGGTACGTTGATAAACTTGCGACAAATAATAATAAGCACGCGCATAGTTCGGATTCATGGCTAATGCATTATTAAATGCACCTTCAGCCATTGAGTAATTGGCTAAGTTTAAATATGCTAACCCTAAACCCTCAAACATTTCGGGTATGTTACCATTGTTTTTTACCCCATTTTCAAAGTACTCGGCAGCTTTTGCAAAATTGTTTTTTTGCAACATACATTGACCTGCATAAAAATATGCTTCGGTTACATTGCGTTTATAAAACAAGGCTTTGTCTAAGTAAGGTAAAGCACTATCTGGTTTTTGTTGGGTATACCAAACCTGTCCAAGCATACTGTATCCTGAGTAATTTTCAGGGTAAATTTCAATAGACTTTTTAAGCGCCTTTTCAGCTTCGGCAAAACGATTATTAAATAAGTATGCAGTACCCAACATGCGATGAGCCTCTTCATTCATTGGGTCGTATGCCACCGCTTTGTTAAAGAACATGATTGCGGTATCAGCACTTCTGCGAGCCAACGCTTCATAACCGTCAGGCATGTAATTATTTTCTCGTTTTACAATAACACACAAGGGCACATCATCCGCTTTTATAACATGTACAGTTCCCTTTGGAGGAAAAGCGCCATTCAATAGTTCGTTTTTACTGTAGGTACGGCTGGTTAAAATCAAATAATCCCAACGTGGTTTAAACTCCTCGTATTCACGTACCCAAAAGAAATCTAAATTAGGGTT
>JBILPP010000032.1:0-10632 GCA_044373765.1 Bacteroidia bacterium | reverse complement strand
ACGCTCCTCTATATTTTGTTACACCTAGTATAGATGTAAATTCCCCACCCACAAATAAGGTATTGTTTACCACCTCCATGGTCCAAACCATACCATTCACATTTGCATCCCAAGCAGATGCGGTAGCAGATGCGGTATCAATAACAGCAAGTCTGCTTCTGTTTTGACCACCGATATTATTAAAATTACCGCCCACATATAATGAACCATTAATTAATCGTATTGCTGTTACTGCACTATTTGGATTTGGATTCCAATTAGTTGGAGCTCCCGTTATTGGTTTAACCGCTACAAGTCTATTTATGTTTTGACCAGCTATTGTGGTAAACTCACCACCAAGATAAACCACATTATCACCTACAGCAATGGTATGGATTGTATTATTCGAATTTGGATTCCAACCTGTTACTTTACCAAGTGAGTTAATGTGAGCAGCTCTGTTTCTAGTGCTATCACCCACTAACGTGAATGAACCCACAATATACCATCCACCATTACCATCTGATACTGCTTTTCTTACTGTACCATTGGCCTTAGGAAACACCACATTAACAAGACCCGTGCTATTCATTTCAACACCATAAGTTTTATTACTGCTGTATCTGGTAAATGCTCCTCCTATATAAAGTGTATTGGCTACTTTTTTAATCGTATTTACACCACCATTAAAG
Organism: Bacteroidia bacterium; assembly: GCA_044373765.1. Classification (GTDB taxonomy): domain Bacteria; phylum Bacteroidota; class Bacteroidia; order UKL13-3; family UKL13-3; genus UBA6183. Next base: position 9,961 of record JBILPP010000032.1, on the reverse strand, counting down.
TTTCTATACTTAAAGTTAATGTTAATTACGCCTGTGGCTGCATCTACTTGCGCCATGCGATTACGTATACTATCTCCAAAAACAGTAAACTCTCCTCCAATGTATAAGTTGCTTCCATCTAAATAAAGAGACCTAACGCCACCATTACAATTTTTTATTTTCCAAGATGAAACACGGCCTAGTGAATTAATGTGTGCTATGCGCTGACGCACGCTATCACCAATTTGAGTAAAATCTCCTCCAATAAACCATCCTCCGTTACCATCAGGTATTGTAACCCAAACCACATTGTTAGGTTGAGAAACACTAACTGGTTGATTAACGATATTACCATAAGTGGTATCCGTCATGATGCCGTAATTACGCGATGGACCATATTGTGAATATTCACCACCCACATAAATACTTTTGCTGTTTTTGGTGAATGAAAATACTGCTCCATCAAATCCACCATTATTAAATATGCTGGTTACAGCTCCTGTTGTTGCATCAATTTGTGCTATACGGTTACGAACACTATCAGCAACTATGGTAAAGTAACCACCTATATATAGGTTGTTGCCGTCAATTTCTAATGCCCTAATTTCGTTGTTACAGTTTTTTACTTTCCATGCCGAAACACGACCCGCAGCATTTATATGCGCGATGCGCTGACGCGCACTATCGCCAACCTGACTGAAAGCTCCTGCAATAAACCAACCTCCATTACCATCAGGTACGGATGCATAAACAACATTATTGGCTTGTGGGTAGGTAGTGCTAATTAAATTTCCTAATGTGGTATCTAATAGCGTTCCATAACTTCTTGAACTACCGAAACTGGTAAAGCTACCGCCTGCATATAAGTTGCTTGCTGTTTTTGCAAAGGAGTACACCGTGCTGTTTAAACCACCAGCATTAAATTTACTTGTAACACTTCCTGTGGCAACATCTACCTCTGCTATACGGTTACGGGCACTATCGCCTAAAATGGTAAAGTCTCCACCTACATATAAACTTGTACCATCTAATTGTAATGCCCTAACAGTATTGTTACAATTTTTTACTTTCCATGAAGATACGCGCCCTTGTGAGTTGATATGAGCTACACGTTGACGCACGCTATCACCAACCTGAGTAAACTGTCCTCCAATAAACCAACCCCCATTTCCATCAGGTATACTTACAAATACTGTACTATTCGGTTGTGCAACACTAACTGGTTGATTAACGATGTTACCAAATGTGGTATCCGTCATGATACCATAATTACGCGATGGACCGTAAACGCCAAACTCACCACTAGCGTATATATTTTTGTTATTTTTAGTAAATGAATATACAACATTGTCAAAACCGCCATCGTTAAACTTACTGGTTACCGCTCCTGTTGTTGCATCTATTTGTGCTATACGGTTACGAACACTATCAGCAACTATGGTAAAGTAACCACCTATATATAGGTTGTTGCCGTCAATTTCTAATGCCCTAATTTCGTTGTTACAGTTTTTTACTTTCCATGCCGTAACACGACCCGCTGCATTAATATGCGCGATACGCTGACGCGCACTATCACCAACCTGACTGAAAGATCCTGCAATAAACCAACCACCATTGCCATCAGGTACAGATGCATAAACAGTGCTATTGGCTTGTGGGTAGGTGGTGCTAATTAAATTTCCTAATGTGGTATCTAATAGCGTTCCATAACTTCTTGAACTACCGAAACTAGTAAAGCTACCGCCTGCATATAAGTTGCTTGCTGTTTTTGCAAAGGAGTACACCGTGCTGTTTAAACCACCAGCATTAAATTTACTTGTAATACTTCCTGTGGCAACATCTACCTCTGCTATACGGTTACGTACACTATCGCCTAAAATGGTAAAGTCTCCACCTACATATAAACTTGTACCATCTAATTGTAATGCCCTAACAGTACTGTTACAATTTTTTACTTTCCATGAAGATACGCGCCCTTGTGAGTTGATATGTGCTATGCGTTGACGCAAGCTATCACCAACCTGAGTAAACTGTCCTCCAATAAACCAACCCCCATTTCCATCAGGTATACTTACAAATACAGTACTATTCGGTTGTGCAACACTAACTGGTTGATTAACGATGTTACCAAATGTGGTATCGGCCATGATGCCATAATTACGCGATGGACCATAAACCCCATACTCTCCACCTGCATAAATGTTTTTATTGTTTTTGGTAAATGAAAATACTGCTCCATCAAAACCACCATCGTTAAACTTACTGGTTACCGCTCCCGTTGTTGCATCTATTTGTGCTATACGGTTACGCACACTATCACCAACTATGGTAAAGTAGCCACCTATATATAGGTTGTTGCCGTCAATTTCTAATGCCCTAATTTCATTGTTACAGTTTTTTACTTTCCATGCCGTAACACGACCCGCTGCATTAATATGCGCGATACGCTGACGCGCACTATCACCAACCTGACTGAAAGCTCCTGCAATAAACCAACCACCGTTGCCATCAGGTACAGATGCATAAACAACATTATTGGCTTGTGGATAGTTGGTGCTAATTAAATTTCCTAATGTGGTATCTAATAAAGTTCCGTATGTTCTTGAACTACCATAGTTGGTAAAATTACCACCAGCATATAAATTGGTGTTGTTTTTTGAAAACGTATATACTGCAGAATTAAATCCTGCACCACTAAACATAAATGAAACAACGCCTGTGGTTGCATTAACCATGGCTATTTTGTTTCTTGTACTATCCCCTACAATGGTGAATTCACCACCTAAGTATAAGTTACTGCCATCTAGTTGAAGCGCCCTAACGGTGCTATTACAATTTTTAACTTTCCATGCAGATACCTTGCCTTGACTATTGATATGGGCTACTCGCTGACGCGCACTATCCCCTACTTGACTAAAATCCCCGCCAATGAACCATCCGCCATTACCATCCGGTACTGAAATCCACACTGTAGAGTTTGCTCTAGGCCACGACCTAATAACGCGGCCATTGGGCCTGTTTATTAATGACGCATATTGAGCTGCGGTATCTGATGTTGTGAATTGTGTAAAATCTCCACCTATAAATAAGGTGTCTCCAGATCTAGCCGAAGAAAACACATTAGAGTTTGGCCTTGGCAAACCACCAAAATTGGTTTGACCAAATAAACTGATTCCAGTAAAAGAGATTAATAAAACTAAAAAAGGCTTGATAAAATAATTTTTCATCTTAAGAGATTAAGCCTGCAAGATCATACATTATTTCTGCCCAATTGAGGTACATAAGTATGTACCGAAATTGGATTTGTAGGCTTACGTGAACAATACCAAGGTGTTTAGCGTATATTAAATTTGCGTTATTACACAGGGGTGCTTATTTATTGTAAAATAGTTTAATTATTGCACCCAATTTGCCCTTTAAAAACCGGGTTTTAATCTAGCCTTAATAACACCTCTTTTTTTATCTCGTGGCCACCTGAAAACTCAATAATTTTTGCATCAAGGTGATTCATCAAATCATAAATTTTTTGTTGTTTTTCGGGAGTAATAAATGGATCGGTTTTACCCGTAATGTAGGTAATGGGTAACTTACTAATTGGGGTTGAAATTGGATTGATTAATTCTGAAGCAATTTCGCCAGCGTATATAATAAATGCATCTACTTTTTGTTGGGTATGGTGTATAAATCTGGATGCCGTTGCCACTCCTTGAGAAAACCCCAATACCGTTACTTTTATATGTAGCGGAATATTTAAAGATTGGTAAAGCGTATTTAAGTAATTGATGTAATCAATAATTTCAGTCTCACGATCCTCACTAGTCATCCAAGTAGCGGCAGGTTTGCCTCCAAAGCCTTTGGCGTAAAACTTATTTAACCCTTCGGGTGCCACAATAAATCTTGTGCCATTATCTAACCCCTCAAAATCTTTCATAAAATCAGATGCGAGTTGCGCATAACCATGTAGCACAAACCATACCTCAAGTGTGTGTTCGTTTAACTCACCCAAAGTAAAATATCGTGCGGTTTTGGTTACCTGTATGTGGTTTTTTTTAAGCAAACAGTTGGGGTGTTATGCCAAGTTACCTTCTTTTAAACGCTCTGTGTTTTCAGCAATTTGAAGCTTATCAATAAACTCTTGAATTTCCCCATTCATTACATCGGGCAAATTGTATACAGTTAAACCAATACGGTGATCAGTTACACGGCCCTGAGGGTAATTATATGTGCGGATTTTTGCTGAACGATCACCTGTTGATACCATTGTTTTACGTGAGCTAGCAATTTTTTCGTTGTGCTTTTGCAACTCCCTTTCGTACAACTTTGTACGTAGCATTTGCATGGCACGAGCACGGTTACCTAGCTGTGTTCTTTCTACCTGACAGACCACTACAATTCCCGAAGGCCTGTGGGTTAACATCACCTTAGATTCTACCTTGTTTACATTTTGACCACCCGCACCACCAGATCTTGCCGTTTGCATATCTATATCGGCAGGGTTTATTTGCACATCTACTTCTTCAGCCTCTGGCAGAATAACCACCGTTGCGGCAGATGTATGAACTCGGCCTTGCGTTTCGGTATCTGGCACACGCTGCACACGATGAACTCCACTCTCGTATTTTAATGTTCCGTATACTTCATCTCCACTAACTTCAACAACAATCTCTTTATAACCTCCAGCTGTGCCTTCGGTAAAATCAATTAATTCTGTTTTCCAACCCTTCGATTCGCAATACCTCATGTACATGCGGTATAAATCTCCTGCAAAAATACTGGCTTCATCGCCTCCAGTGCCACCACGAACTTCCAGCACTACATTTTTATCGTCCTCTGGGTCTTTTGGAACCAACAGCATGCGTATCTCTTCTTCCATGGGTTCAACCTTTGGAATCATTTCATCCAACTCGGCCTTTGCCATTTCACGTAGTTCTTCGTCTTTCTCTTTACTAAGTAACTGCTTGTTATTTTCTATATTACCAACCAAATCGCGGTACTCGTAGTATTTATCAACTATTTTTTGAAGCTCTTTGTACTCTCTATTCAATTGGGTAAATCGTTTCATGTCTCCAACCACATCTGGTTGCGACAACATATCTTGAACTTGATCAAACCTAACTTTAATGGATTCTAATTTATTTAACATGACGAATTTTTATCAAAAATGTAATTTGGGTTTATCGTTTGTAAGCAAACACCAACCCAAAAGGTGGGCGAATTTCGTACTTTTTTAGCACTTCACCAACCTAAACTAAAACGAGTAAATGTAAATACTATCAGGCTTTTGAATGTATAACCTTTCTTTTTCGATGCTCATTTTTTGCACCCTAGCTGTATCGGGCATTAAGAAACTACTGCTTAAAGTTGTTTGCCAATTATACTGGTTAATTTTACCACCACTATAGTAGTATATATTTTTAGTTGCCACTTTTACTTCGCTAATTCCTTTAATTGGAATGGTTTTTAAATAAGAACCAAATACATCAAACAATAAAACACCATTAATGGAATCGAGCACAAAAACACGGTCGTTATTGTCGTAAACACCACACACCGCTATATCGTGATGTACATATTGGCGAACGTTTCCACTCGTTTGTTCAACTAAACTTTTTTCGCTTATTTTTTTTAGTTGAAGATCACCCAAATCAAACACCCACAAATTGTTATCGTAGGCTCTGGCTATACAACTTGCTTGCATAATGTTGGCCTTGTTCAGGTCTATTTCACCACGGTATGCCATGTTATTGTCTAGATAAATAACCTTATTTAGCTCGCGGTAAAACACAAATATTTGCATGGGGTTTGATGCATCAATTTGCGTGATACTGCCTGTGTAATTGTAATTTAACGTTCCTAAAATCTTTCCGTTGCGACCGTATTTATTTAATTGGTTGGTTTGGGTAACCACATATAGGTTTCCTAAATTATCTGTTTGAAAATACTTGGCATTAATTTTAAGTGCATTAATAAACACAAACTTAGGGCTGCCGTCTTGCTTTGGCACAAAACCCATGTGAATATAAATAATACACAAAACAACAATAAGTTTACGCATTATTCATTAAACGTTTTTAAGGTTAGCTCATTACCGTCAAACAAAGCATAGGTGTTATAACCCATCCAATCGCCAAGGTTTACATATGTGCTATCTTCGGTTATAGGTCTCATCATGGGCAAATGCCTGTGTCCAAATACAAAATAATCTACATTAGTATGGGTTAGGTATTGCTTTGCGTATAGCATCAAATACTCCTTATCATCACCAAAATAAACGGCATTTTCATTAAAAGTATGGTGCTTGCTGCGTGCTGAAAACCAATTGGCTATACGTATACCAATATTTGGATGAAAAAATGCGAACAACCGTTGGAAAAAACAGTTGCGATAGATACTTAGTATAAACTTAAACCAATGTTGCCCCGGACCTAATCCATCGCCATGTGCAATATGAAAATTTTTGTTTCCTAGCTTAATATCAATGGGTTTGCTATGAATAGTGCAACCAATTTCTTGTTGTAAATATCCAAACTGCCACAAATCGTGGTTACCATAAAAAATGTGTAATTCAATTCCAGAATCACTTAACTCGGCAAGCTTGCCTAATAGCCTAGTAAATCCTTTGGGAACAACTGTTTTAAATTCAAACCAAAAATCAAATAAATCGCCCACCAAATAAATTGTTTTGGCATCGTGCTTAATCGCATCAAGCCACCTTACAATTTTTTTCTCTCGCTCTAGACTGTTTGCAAAATCAGGCACACCCAGATGAAAATCGGAGGCAAAGTATATGTTGTTACGCGTATTCAATAATTGATTGATTTGGTTTGATGTTGCAATAATACGTATTGACTATTACAAATAACCATTAGTGGCTTTGAGGTTGGTCGTCTATTAAAAAAACAAACAACTCTTTGGGGCCATGTGCGCCAATAACCAAGGTTCTTTCAATATCTGCAGTTCTGCTCGGGCCGGTAGTAAAACTTAACATACTTGGCATATTACGGCCATATTTATTTTTTACCATTTGTATGGCCTCTTTCATTTCCATGGTTACCTGAGAAGTGTAAGCAACCACAATGTGAATTTGAGGATAAATGGTAATTGCCCTGCCATTTTTAACCGAACTTAATAATATACTTCCGTTACGAGCCACTAAACTTTCGCATGAGGTTATACCTACAATGGCTTTATCTATTAGCGTTTTGTCTGCAACAAATGCAACTCCACTGTCTTTTAATTGCGCTTGTAAATCATCTTCCCAGCAATGAATGTGTTTAAGTCTTTTGCGCTCTACAAGCGTTAACAACTTATCAATAAAATCAAATTTGTTATCGCAGTAAACAAACTGCCCTTGTGCTTCAGTAAAATTACGGGCAAATGATTCGAGCAATAGTTCTTGCTCTTGCGGTTGGGTATATACATTACTTTCCAAATCAATGTTGGCATACATTGCTTTAGATTTAAAAATAAGTGCTTGACGAACTTTTTTTAAAATTTTTTCTTTGGCTGTTGTTGTATTTTGTTCAATTGCCACTTTAAGCAAGTTAAGTAATTTATACAAATATAGAAATTACAAGCACAAACCCACCGCAACTTTGTGTTTAGCCTTCTTTGAAGAACTTCGTTTGGATTGGCTTATCAAACCTGCAGCCTTTTTCAAGGTAAATATCGTCTCGGGATTATCAAAATCTAATAATACAGACTGAATGTACAACTGAAGCATGTCCTCTAGTTTTTGATCTTTTTTGTTTTGTTTCATGGTGATTTAACTTTAATGGTATATACATAACAACGATAAAAAATATTATTGAAGATACGGTGAAAACAAAATAGTTACATAGCATATTGATGATCTGAAACATGTACGCATAACTTTTTAAACACCAAATTATAAAACAAGTTCAACTGTGCTTTTCGAAAAAAAAGCTACATTTGCAGCGCTTTTTATGCATATCGAATTATTAAAATCTAAAATTCACCGCGTTAAATTAACTCAAACCGAGTTACATTACGTAGGTAGTATTACCATTGACGAAGCGTTAATGGAAGCTGCAAACATGATTGAAAACGAAAAGGTTCAAGTGGTAAACGTTAATAATGGCGAACGTCTTGAAACCTATATCATTAAAGGTGAGCGCAACAGTGGCGTTATTTGCCTTAATGGCCCAGCTGCACGCAAGGGTTTTGTTGGCGATTATTTGGTTATTATTTCATACGCTTCAATGGATTTTGAAGAGGCAAAAAAACACCAGCCCATTGCCATTTACCCTGATAATAACAACCGCTTAATCAGTTGAGTAAACAACCTAAACAAATAGCGCAAACAACTATAATTTTTGCTATTGGTGCAGCCTTTTTATACTTTGTATTTAAAGGTACCAATTGGGCTGATTTGTGGCTAAAGTTTACCCAAACCAATTACAACTGGATTGCCATAGGCTTACTAATATCTGTTGTTAGCCATTGGCTTAGGGCTTATCGTGCTACCATGTTATACCAAGCCATGAACTATAACATAAGCACAACAAATAGTTTACATGCAGTATTTATAGGCTATTTTGTCAACTATTTTATTCCTCGTGGTGGCGAGGTTTCGCGATGTGCAGCACTGTCAAAAACCAACCACTTACCCATAGAAAAAGGACTAGGCTCTGTAATAACAGAACGTTTGGTTGATATGGTGATGTTGCTTATTATTCTTGGGGCCGTTTTTGTATTGCAGTTTGATGTTATTTATAATTACATAAACACCAACCTTGCTGCCAAAAACAACACAGCAGGAAGTAACCTAAAATATTACCTATTGGCTATTGTATTAATTGGGGTTGCAACCCTTTTTATATTGCGTAAACAACTAGCAACCTTGCCCATTTTCGCTAAGGTACTAGATAAAGTTAAAGGATTTGCTCAAGGATTAACAAGTATTAAAGCGGTAAAACAACCCTTGCTTTTTATTGCATTATCTGCTGCAATTTGGATATGCTACATTTTAATGATGTACTTCTGTTTATTTGCATTACCAGCTACATCGCACCTTACCTTTACACAATGTTTAACTGTTTTTGCCATGGGTACAATTGGTATTGTTATTCCGGCTCCGGGAGCTGGAGCAGGCACTTACCATTTTGCAGTAATGCAAGGTTTACTGCTTTTTGGTGTAGCACAAGATGATGGCATTGCATACGCAACAATTGTTCATGGAGCACAAATGGTGATGTTCATCATACTTGGCTCGATAAGCTCGCTAGTGGTTTTAAGTAAACACAAACAAAACGTATCGCATTAAAAATACATTTATGTCGCACCACAACAGCATTTTAGCGAAAATACATACATCAAACCAAACCCTTGCCCAACTGGTAAAACAGTGGCAACACGAAGGTAAAAAAGTGGTGTTTACCAATGGCTGTTTTGATTTGCTGCATCGTGGCCATGTAGACTATTTAGCTAAAGCAGCAGACTGTGGTAACAAGTTAATTATTGGCGTTAATACAGATGCATCTGTTAGCACTTTAAAAGGACCAAACCGTCCCATACAAGACCAACAATCACGTTTGCAAATTCTAGCTTCATTACAATGTGTTGATGCGGTTATTTTGTTTGACGAACAAACTCCTTACAACTTAATTAAAACCATTGAGCCTGATGTATTGGTAAAAGGCAGCGATTACGAACCCCAAAACATTGTTGGATACGATGTAGTAATAGCAAAGGGCGGAGAGGTTAAAACCATTGATTTTATTCCGGGTTTTAGCACAAGCGACATAGAGCGCAAAATTAAAAACAGCTAAGGCTCCATCAAACCTTTATAAATTAAAGTTGTTTAAAAAAAATGAACCCGACACCAGTATCTATTTTTTGGCACCGCAGAGACCTGCGTTTAGAAGACAATGCAGGTTTATATCATGCACTTAACAGTGGCTTGCCTGTGTTACCCATATTTATTTTTGATAAAAACATCTTAGATAAACTGGAAAACCGC
>JBILPP010000291.1:0-3053 GCA_044373765.1 Bacteroidia bacterium | reverse complement strand
CGTAAGTAATTCGTTCTGGATTGATGCTATCGTTTTGTGCAAAAACACAGGTACCCAACAAAAGGGCTGCTATTAAAAATACGTTTTTCATTTTTTGCTTTTAAGGTTGTAAAGTTATTCCAATTCTTTTTGAAATTAATTCCAAATTAAAAATAATCCGTCATTAGATAAAAGTTACTATTCATTTCAAAAAAATGACAATAAGCGTAACCGTAATTAATCTGTAAGTTAATAATATTAAGCACTACAAGGCTTCGGCAACAACAAAAGTACTGCCGCCAATAAATATCATATCTGTTTTAGATGCGCTTTTTAATGCTGCTTGTTTGGCTTCTGCAACAGATCCATAGACCTTGCCAGTTAAATTAAACCCAGAGGCTATATTAGCCAATTCGCTAGCTGGCATGGCCCTTGGTATGTTGGCATTGGTAAAATAATACGTAGCTTCTTGCGGCAGCATGCTTAATACTTTGGTAATGTCTTTATCGCTTACCATACCTATTACCATGTGCAAATGCGTATAGGTTTGTTGTTTAATTTGTTCCAACACATAAGCCAATCCATCTACATTATGACCAGTATCAACCACCATTAAAGGCTCTTGTTGTAATATTTGCCAACGGCCCATTAACCCAGTACTTTCTTTAACCTTAGCCATTCCGGTTAATATGGCTTGAATGGGAATTTCGAACCCAATGTGCTTCAACTCTAATAAAGCTGTTATGGCTGTTTTAATGTTGTTAAGTTGGTAATTACCTGTTAAATCGCACTTTAATTGCCTTAAAAATGGTTTGTCGTTGTAGTAAACATCAGCAGCAATGTAATCGCTGTTTTGGTTGATGTTTTGAAACGAAACGGTTTCAGAAGCCAAAATAATAGGACTCTCTTTTACCTCTGCAGCATATTCAAATACAGGCCAGGTTTCTGGATTAAACTCGCCAATAACAACGGGTGACCCACTTTTTATAATACCCGCTTTTTCGCCTGCAATTTTAGGCAAGGTGTCACCCAACATATCCATGTGATCCCAACCAATATTGGTAATTACACTTAACTCGGGTGTTATAATGTTGGTTGAGTCTAATCGGCCACCCAATCCTGTTTCTATTACTGCTACATCTACTTTTTCTAATGCAAAATAATGAAAACACAAAGCCACCGTCCACTCAAAAAAAGACGGTTTAATTTCATCAAAATGCTGTTTGTATTGCGCCACAAAATCAACCACAAATTGTTCGGGAATTGGTTCACCATTGATGCGAATACGTTCCCTAAAATCTTTTAAATGTGGCGATGTATATAAACCCACTTTAAATCCAGCTTCTTGCAAAACACTGGCCATCATGTGCGAGGTGGAGCCCTTGCCATTTGTTCCGGCAATGTGTATGGATTCAAACTCTTTATGCGGATTGTTTAGCACCTTGCATAAAGCGATGGTGTTGGTTAAATCTTTTTTAAAAGCCGCTGCACCTATTCGGGTAAACATAGGCAACTGACTGAATAAATAGCTTAATGTTTGTTCGTAGTTCACTACCGCAAGTTTAAGCCATAAAACCGAGAATTAAACTAAAGTTAAACAGCACAGAATGGATTTAAGCAGCTATTACCAATAGTTCTTGGGGTTTGATATAAATATACTTGTATTTAACAACACAAAAGGTTTATTTAGTGACGTAAAACTTTTAATAACCATGAAACGAAACCCCGATATCATCCAAATTTATGTGCAAGTGATTTACTGTGCAATTGGGTAAAATAACCAGCCCCTTACCTAAATTAAACCTAAACAAATAAAAATATTGTGCCCCTCAGAAATGGTCAATTAGGTCACATAACATCCCCTACAGGTCAATATTGTGCACCTAACAACCAATTTAGTGGCACATATAAGTAAGTTAGCCGTCATTGTAGAACGACACTGCAAAAATTAAACAAAGAGAAAAATGATTGAGAATTTACCGACATATATTTCGTTGACTTTTGGACTGACAACAGTTGCAACTTTGTTCCTATTTATTTGGACAATTAAGAACTCAAATTCTGAACTAACACGAAAAAAAGCAATGCCAATTTTTATCGGTTTAACAATTTGGTTGACAATTCAAGCAGTTTTGACTTTAAAAAATATTTACAATTCTGACACAAACACGTTTCCACCAAAAATTATATTGACAGGAATTTTGCCGACAATTTTGACATTTTTTTTATTGTTCGCAACGTCAAAAGGCAGACAATTTATTGACAGCTTACCACTTAAAAACTTGACTTACATAAACATTGTGAGAATACCAGTTGAAATAGTTTTATTTTGGCTATTTATCAACAAAGCTATTCCAGAACTGATGACTTTTGAAGGTAGAAACTTTGACATTATTGCTGGAATTTCTGCACCAATTATTGCGTACTTCGGACTGACGAAAACAAAACTGAACAAAAAAACAATTTTACTATGGAATTTTATTTGCCTTGGGCTTTTAGCAAACATTGTTGTGAATGCTTTATTTTCAGCACCTTCACCTATTCAAAAATTTGCTTTTGACCAACCGAACATTGCGATTTTAAATTTTCCATTTAGTTGGTTGCCGACTTTTATTGTACCAATCGTATTATTTGGACACTTAATTTCAATTAGACAATTAATGAAATATAAAACAGAATTTATTACGAACGAAAAAACAACGAACGGCTAACAGCAGTTTGGCAAAATGGCGGGTTCAGTGCTAAATTGAACATTCGGATTTCTAATAAACTTTAGTGCTTAATTGAAAGTAAGTGCTTCTAAATCCGCCACTTCGCCAAGCTGCAAAACGTTAGCGGTCATGCTAAAAAACGACACACACAAAAGAAAAATATTGAAATATGCTAATTTTAGATAAAGACGGAAGTGCCAAAAGATTTTTCTACAAGGGAAATGGAATGTTTGATGGAAAATTATTTTCATCAAATGAACTTATAAAATTTGCGATTGAAATTCTCACTTCCGAATATGAGAGTAGAGAAATTCAAGTAACTGATATAAACTACAACATCGACCATTCTAATTTTAATTTTGT
>JBILPP010000290.1:0-3056 GCA_044373765.1 Bacteroidia bacterium | reverse complement strand
TTACCCGATAAGCCAGGGGCATTACTTTTAAATGTAATAAGTTGTTTATTTAAGTCAAACGAAACTTCACTCTCCACACCGGGGGTAGCGTTAAATTTATTAATTTCTTCTTGGTACCTTACTCCTTTTTCATAATAATTATCGTCTACTAAATCTACTTTTTGCGTACTGATTTTATAAACCATGAATGAGATAAAAAGCATAAACGATAGTCCAAAAAACACCAACTTATGACCCCAGTTAATTTTCATTTTAAATTGATTTAATTGTGATTTTATACTTTTAAAACTTAACAGGAGCAACAAAATTGGTCGTAATGGTATTCATTAACTTACCATTGCTATATACCTCAACTTGTGCTTCTGTGTTATTGGTTTTTATATTTGATTGAGGCAATATGATGAAAAACGAGCCTTTAACTAATCCATCTTCTCCCAATTCAAACGAAATTCCTTCCCTATCTACCATCTTTAACTCCGCTCCAACAGGTGAAGTAATTTTCAAATCAATGTGTTGGGTAGTGAAGGTTTTATTCACCACTTCAAAATTATACATGTTGCTAATGTTTCCATCGTTTTGCGTTTGATGTAGCATACCAGGTGTGCGTAACACTGTTGCATCAACATCTTTACGTGTAATTAGCAAATAGCTTAACACACCCACCAATACAAAAAGTATAACCGTGTAAGCAGCACTTCTTGTCGTTATGCGTTTTACTTTACCGCTCGCTATTTCTTCTTGCGATGCATAGCGTATTAATCCTTTGGGTTGATGGATGTGTGTCATCACATCATTACACTCATCAATACAAGCGGTGCAATTAATACATTCAAGTTGAGTTCCGTTTCTAATATCAATTCCTGTAGGGCAAACTTGTACACATCGCTTGCAATCAACACAATCTCCTAAATCCTGTTCAACACCTTTTTTTCTAAAACCACGTGGTTCGCCACGTAAAAAATCGTAAGCCACTACAATAGAATTTCTATCTAGCATTAACCCTTGCAGCCTACCATAAGGGCAAACTACAATACAAACAATTTCACGGAATTTGGCAAATACCGCATAAAACACCGAAGAAAAAATAATTAACGCAGTGAACTTTCCTAAGTGGGCCAACGGCCCATCAAACACCAACATCTTTACTTCATCAATACCTATTAAATAACTTAAAAACGTATTTGCAATAAGCACAGATAACACAAAAAACAATAGGTGTTTGACCGATTTTTTAATGATTTTTTCCGTATTCCACGACTGATCGTCAAGTTTTTTTTGGGCATTAAAATCGCCTTCAATAAAATACTCTATTTTACGGAAAAGCATTTCCATAAATATGGTTTGTGGACAAGCCCAACCGCACCAAACACGACCAAATACAACCGTAAAAACAATAATAAAAACCACAAATGTGAGCATAAGTAATGCAAACAAGGGCATGTCTTGAGGCCAAAACGGAATACCTAAAATAATAAATTTACGCTCGAGTACATTTAATAACAAAAGAGGATGGCCGTTAAGTTTAATAAATGGCCCTGTAAACAGCAGCACCATCAGTGAAATACTGAACCAGGTACGCCCATTATAAAGAGGCCCTTTAGGTTTTTTGGGATACACCCAATTACGATCGCCTCCTTTATCAACTAAAGAAATACTATCGCGGTATTTTTCACCACTTTGTGCTACTGCTTGATGAGACATTGTATTTATGTTTAAAGGTTATTTGCTTGAAATACTATCCGTAGCTAATGCACTTGAAGCATCAGCCACTTTATCTCCTTGAGGTTCTTTAGCACCTGCAGGATTAGTACCTTGTAGCGTTAAAACATAGCTTGCTAATTCTTGCATTTGAGCGCCATTCATAGAATTTTGCCAAGCTACCATTCCTTTAGAGGGCACACCATATTTAATGGTTTTAAAAATCGCATGAACATCGCCACCATGTATCCAATAATCATCTGTTAAGTTAGGCCCTACTTTGCCTTCTCCTTTTTCGCCATGACAAACTACACATTTAGCAGCGTAAACTTTCGCCCCTTCAGCTATTTTAGCTTTATCGGTTAACATGGTCACGCTGTTTTCATCAATCAAGTTACCTGCTTTTTTAATGTAATCTTGCTTAGCTACTTCTGCATCCAATAATTCTGTTTCATATTCTTTAGTTTGAAGTGGAGCTGCTTCAAAAACATGGTATGTTAAGAAGTAAATAATTCCAATTACTATAGTTCCGTAGAATAAAAAATTGAACCAAACAGGAATCGGATTATTTAACTCCTTAATCCCATCAAAATCATGATCAAGCTCTATATCTTTTTCTGCTGATAATGGCTTTAAACTTAATATTTTCTCTAAAAATGGTTGTTCATCTGTTACAGGATATTTACCGCCTGATGATTCTATTTTAAGCATATACACCACCTTTTGTAATGTAAACACCAACAATAAAAGAACAACCAGTAAAACACCCAACATCATCATCAACAAATTATGAAACTCAACAATTGGAGCTCCACTATTAGGTTGGGCTATGGCAGCTGATGCAATCAGCATCATCACTGCAGTTAGTTTGATTTTATTCATAAGTGGCTTAATTAATTATCTAATGGAATATTTTTCATTTTATTGATGTAGTCTTTATCGGCAGTATATACCCACCATAACAAGCCAACAAAAAATAGAAAAAAAACAACTAAAGAGAAGATGAGATAGCCATCAACACCTTGCACATTTGCTAAAAACTGTTTCATTGTTTTTATATTTATATCCTTGATTGATGCCATTTATTAGCACCAATCAAGGATTGGATTAATTGATTATTTATTTGCTGTTTTATTTTTTTTGATATCAGTACCCATGCGCTGCAGGTAAGCAATAATTGCGATCATTTCTTTATGACTATCAATTGCTATACCTTCTTTTTTCAAGTTATCCGCTATTATTTTTGATTGTGCCATTAAATTATTGTTGCCATTATCAATTTCATATTGAGTATAAGGCACGCCTAAAGTTTTCATTGCTTTTAACTTCTTAATGGTGGTGCTCATATCTAAATCTTG
>JBILPP010000289.1:0-3066 GCA_044373765.1 Bacteroidia bacterium | reverse complement strand
AATTAGCCAGTGAAAACTTAAGTCAGTATGATGCTATTATAACCGGTGTGCGTGCATATAACACCAATGAAAAACTTCCAACCTACAAACAAAAGCTAATGGATTATGTAGCTTCGGGTGGCAATTTAATTGTGCAGTACAACACGAACAGTTGGGCTGGTCCGTTAAGCAGTGATATTGGTCCTTATAAGTTTAAAATTACCCGCAACCGCATTACCGATGAAGAGGCAAAAGTGAATTTCTTGTTGCCAAATCATGCAGTGTTTAACACACCAAATAAAATAACCGAGAAAGATTTTGAAGGATGGATGCAAGAGCGTAGCATTTACCATGCAGGCGATTGGGATAGTAATTATGTGGCACCTATTAGCATGACTGACCCTTATGAAATGACCATTGGTGGTGTATCGCCAAAAGGCAAACCCGACAATGGCGCTTTAATAATTGCAAAACATGGCAAAGGAAATTTTGTGTATACGGGTTTAGTATTCTTCCGCCAACTACCTGCGGGAGTTCCGGGGGCTTATAGATTTATGGTGAATTTAATTGAACTTGGAAAGTAAAGATAAGTTATGAGTGTTGAGTTATAAATGTTGAATAAAATGAAAAAAGATGGCTAGAGAACAAAGCATTATTCAGGGTAAATCCTTTGAGTTTGCACTATCAATTATCGGACTATATAAACAACTCATTACTCAAAACGAGTATGTGTTATCTAAATAACTTTTGAGAAGTGGAACGAGTATTGGTGCTAATGTAGAGGAAGCAAGTGCAGGACAAACCAAAAAAGATTTCATAGCTAAAATGTCGATAGCTTCTAAAGAAGCAAGAGAAACACTTTATTGGTTGAGGCTACTTCAAGAAAGCAACATTACAAGTATTGATTGCTCATTCCAATTAAAACAATGCTTAGAAATTATAAATATCCTAACCGCTATTGTGAAAACTTCACAGCAAAACTTAAACACCTAAATGTAGCTCATAACCCATAACCCATAACTCATAACCCATAACTCAACACTCATAACTCATAACTCATAACTCAACATTCATCACTAAATAAAATGAGCTTAATTGATTGGATTGTATTAATTGTAACCTTGATTGCCGTAATCGCTTACGGGGTATATAAAAGTACGCACGAAAAAAACTTAGACGGTTATTTTAAAGGCAACAACTCCATGAGTTGGTTTTTAATTTTAATTTCTATTATGGGTACACAGGCCAGTGCCATTACGTTTCTTTCTGCACCTGGTCAGGCATACACCGATGGAATGCGTTTTGTGCAATATTACTTTGGCTTACCTTTAGCCATGGTGGTACTTTGTATTACGTTTGTACCTATTTATCACAAGCTAAAAGTATACACTGCTTACGAGTATTTAGAACAACGTTTTGATTTAAGAACACGCACCCTTACTTCTATTTTATTCCTTGTTTCCCGGGGACTATCAACCGGCATTAGTATTTACGCACCATCTATTATTTTATCTTCTTTAATGGGATGGAACATATACATTACCAATTTAGTTATGGGTGGTTTGCTTATTATTTATACCATTACAGGTGGCGCAAAAGCAGTGGCTTATACCCAAATGCAACAGTTGTTTATTGTATTTATTGGGATGTTTTTAGCAGGCTACATGGTGGTACATTTATTACCTGATGGTGTTGGTTTTACAGATGCACTTCAAGTTGCCGGTAAAATGGGAAAGCTGAATATCATCGAAACTAAAATTGATGTTACAGATAGCGTTTGGTGGAAAGACAAATACAACATTTGGAGTGGTGTAATTGGCGGTTTCTTTTTAGCACTCTCCTACTTTGGTACAGATCAAAGTCAGGTTGGGCGATACCTTACCGCAAAAGACATTAAAGAAAGTAGAATAGGTCTATTAATGAATGGCTTAGTAAAAGTGCCCATGCAATTTTTAATATTATTGATTGGTGCATTGGTGTTTTCGTTTTATATGTTTTACGATGCGCCAATATTTTTTAATCAAGCGCAATTAAACAAGGCAAGAGCAAAAGCCGAATATACTTTACCTATAGCAATCCGTCAGGCCAAGCACGATTCCTTAAACGTAATATCGCAAAACCAAACCAAACAATTGGTTGAGGCGATTCATGACAACAACACCGCACAAACTGCAATTGTTCAGCATGAATTAGAAGAAACTTTAAAGCAAAAACAAGAAACAAGAAACCAAACACTCAAGCTAATTAAACAAGCCGATAAAACTGCAGATGTAAACGACACCAACTATATATTTTTATACTTTGTTACCCAAAACCTGCCCAAGGGTTTAATTGGCTTGTTGATTGCCGTAATATTTCTAGCCGCTTGGGGAAGTATTGCTGCTGCGTTAAATTCGTTGGCCTCATCAACTGTAATTGATGTATACAAACGTTTGTGGTATCCCAACAAAAGCAGTGAGCATTACTACCACGCATCGCGATGGATCACTTTGTTTTGGGGTATATTTTGTATTGCAACCGCCATGTTTGCCTCGCAACTGGGCAGTTTAATTGAAGCGGTAAACATTTTAGGTAGTTTATTTTACGGCACCATGCTGGGTATTTTTGTGGTGGCTTTTTATATGAAGAAGATTGGTGCAAGAGCCGTTTTTTATGCAGCTATCATTGCGGAATCGGGGGTTATTGCCGTTTATATTGCAGACATTGTTTCCTTTCTATGGTTAAACGTAATTGGGTGCTTGTTTGTCATGCTATTTGCTCAAATTATAACTTGGATTAAAGCAGAGCAATGAGATACCTGTAAAGCTAACCAACACGCGAATAAAACGCAGTAACAAACGTTGCTTATTTAGGCTTAATAGAATTTTGATATTTACAAAAAAGGCTGCCCCGTAATTAAAACGAGACAGCCTTTTTTATATTAATAACCAATTACTGATTATTTCTTTTTACCTGTACCTACAGCTTTCCAATCTTCTAAAGCTTTTTCAACTTGCGCCTTGTACCAGAAACTTTCTAAGTTTTTATCGCCCAATTCTTTTGCTTTTAAAGCGTAAGCATAAGCATCTTTAGTCATGCCTTTTGCTG
>JBILPP010000288.1:0-3080 GCA_044373765.1 Bacteroidia bacterium | reverse complement strand
AACTGCGCACCTTTATTACCGATGACGAGCACCGTGAAGACATGGTAGCACACGTATATGATGTTACTTACGGTTTGGTTAAAAATGATGTAGATACTTTGGTTGTTATTGATGACAGCATTGTTCGTGGTACTACTTTACGCAGTAGCATTTTACGTATTTTAGATCGTTTACATCCCAAACGTATTGTTATCGTTTCGTCTGCACCACAAATTCGTTACCCAGATTGTTACGGAATAGATATGAGTAGGCTTAAAGACTTTGTGGCTTTTCAAGCTATGTTAGGTTTGTTAAAGGACCATAACAAAGAAGGTATGTTACAAGAGGTTTACCAAAAATGTAAGGCACAAGAAAGCTTGCCTAAAGAACAAACCGTAAACTTTGTAAAAGAGCTATACGACCAATTTACAGATGATGAAATCAGCAAGAAAATTGCAGAAATATTAACTCCGAATGACCTTAAGGCAGAAGTAAAAATTATTTACCAAAGCATAGAAAACTTACATATTGCTTGTCCAGATCACAAAGGCGATTGGTACTTTAGCGGAGACTACCCAACACCAGGAGGTTTTAAAGTAGTAAATAAAGCTTTCACCAATTTTATGGAAGGCAATACCGCAAGAGCATATTAAATAGTAACACATGATTCTATCCTCACATAACCTCGTAAAAAAATATAAAAAACGCACGGTAGTAAACGATGTTTCTATTGAAGTGAAACAAGGTGAGTGCGTAGGTTTATTGGGACCTAACGGAGCTGGCAAAACCACTACTTTTTACATGACAGTGGGCTTGGTTAAACCAGATGAAGGAACTGTGATGCTTGACGGTGAAGACCTCACGCCTTTACCCATGTACAAACGTGCACAAAAAGGGTTGGGCTATTTGCCTCAAGAGGCTTCTATTTTCAGAACATTGAGTGTAGAGGATAATATTAGGTCGGTTTTGGAAATGACCAAACTGAGCAAAATAGAACAAGAAGAAAAATTAGAAGTATTGTTGGAAGAGTTTGGCTTGAATCGTGTGCGTAAAAGCATGGGCAATGTATTAAGTGGCGGTGAACGCAGGCGCTGCGAAATTGCACGCGCTTTGGCTGTTGATCCCAAATTTGTATTGTTGGATGAGCCTTTTGCGGGAATTGATCCAATTGCGGTGGAAGACATTCAGCAAATTGTAGCCAAGCTAAAACATAAAAATATTGGTATTTTGATTACCGACCACAATGTACATGAGACCTTAAGTATAGTGGATAGAGCGTATTTATTATTTGAAGGGAAAATATTAAAAGCTGGAACCGCACGTGAACTGGCCGATGATGAAATTGTACGTAAGGTTTACCTTGGGCAAAACTTTGTGTTAAGGTAATTGCTATTTTATTAAATTTGATGTTTTATCAATCAAAAAAGAACAACTATGAAAAAAGTATTCGTAACGCTTACCATTGCAGGTGCTGCATTAGTATTCGCATCATGTGGTAATGACGCTCCAAAAACAGATTTAAATGCACAGGAACAGGCTGTGGTAGACAGCACTCTTGTAGACGATGAAGCTGCAAGCGATTCTTTAGAAGCTGCAATTAAAGCACAAATTGGTACTGAAATGGATTCTACAACTGAAGAAAGCCATGAAGGTCATGACCACGCTGGTCATACCCACTAATTAAAAATTATAACTTATTGCGGCCTTGAATTTTTCAGGGCCGTTTTTTTATGCATTTACCAAAACGCCCAATAACCGTGTGTTTGCGGACCAATTTGTAAAGTTGGCAAAGGTAATTTTACATGATTAAGTGAATAAGAAATAACCCTTTTAAAAGCGGTATTTTGTTTGATTATTTTTCGCCAATCTATGTCCACACTTACATAATATTCAAAATGCCCTTTGCCTTTATTTACTTCTATATTTTGACCTGTGTAATACAAGTTTAAATCATTGGCAACACCCCAGCCTCCACAAATAGTCAAAAAATCAGGCCATAATTTTTCTACCCCACTTCCTTCAGGTAACCAATCATTGATATTTGCCGAAACCCAATACGTTTGGTTCATATAATCGTCAATTAGCTGCGCATAAGGAAATTGTTGGTAGTAGTAATTATCATGCTTATAGTAACTTAATTTAAGTTGCAACGCACGGGTGGCAGGAACATGATATTGTAACAAAGGCCAAAAACTTCCTACTGCACCTGCTCCTAAGTCACCAAAACTAAAACCATATGTTGGTGCATAGGCATCTTTCACCTCAATAAAAGCCTGCAAAGCCGTACTTGCAATTCCTCCATATAACAATGCATTTTTTCTTTGTACACCCGACCACTCAAAAGCAACACCAAATAAATCAGCCGACATAGCACCACCAATAAAATGAGCTGCTTTGTCCATATTTTTAGCGTACCGATAATCCATATCGCGATCAATTTTAAATTTAGATTGTTGGTCTTTCCACCATACATTTTGTAAATAAGCATATGTACCTGCCAAGGCCAAAGTTGTTGTACCAGCAACAATGACAACACGTTTAGGCTTAATCACCTTTAAACTATCGGGCAATACAATTGGTGCTGATGCATGGGCTTGAGTTCCCTTTATGCATAACATCATCAAAGAAAAAAGTAGAACTATAAAATTTAGGTACTTAAACATGAAGCACGATGATAACAAAATAATTTAATGTAGTTGGCCTATTCAGGTTTAGTTTCAAACAACTCATCTTTGGCCACTTTTTTAACTCCAGTGTTATTTTTTAAGGTCCGTGTTATTGCACTAAAAGGTGCCGATACAACTTCATCGCCTACTTGTAAACCGTCTTTAATTTCAATTAACTTATCGTTTTGAATACCAGTTTTTACTGGACGTAAAACTACTTTACCATCATTAAATACAAAAACCGTTTCTTGTTCATCAGTAGATTTTTTGGTGGTTGTTGTATTTGAAGTTTTACGTTTAACTTTTATAGTTTCTGATTTATTGCTGTCTAACTCTGATTTGTCTCGCATCGTAACTGATTCAATTGGAATGGCAACCACATCATTAACAGATTGTGTTTGGATGTCGACCGAAGCCGACATGCCTGGACGGAAT
>JBILPP010000287.1:0-3082 GCA_044373765.1 Bacteroidia bacterium | reverse complement strand
CTAATAAAAGCAATAACAGACAAACTGTATCGGTAACACGTTCAATAATCACAGTGGCCAACGACTGATTAAAAGGGACCCCCTTGTAACGCTTAACCAACAAACAGCGAGTTATTTCACCACCTCTAGGCACTACATAACTAACCAAATAGCCCGCACAAAGTGAAATCCATGCGGCTCTAAAAGGAACATTAAAATGTAAACTTTTATAGAGCAATTGCCACCTTTTAATGCGTATGTAATAAACGAATAACGTAACTAAAAAAACAGGAATAATTAGCCAATAATTAGCATGCTTAAGCTGCGTTCCAAGCTCCTGCAATGGCAAATTGCGCAGGGCAAACCATAACAAAACAACTCCAACAACAGTTAATAATAAGGATTTGAACCAGTTCATCAGCCTAGCAATGTAATTAATTAATATGCACAAAGAGGTAATTTACAAACAAACACCTAATTAACTTTTTGGCTTCTCTAATTTACCATTGGCATGTTTTGCAAAGCGCCCAAGGTTGCGGTCATGCACTTGGTCGTAACGTTGCCATGGCCAGCCACCAAATTGTGTTTTTTGGTAATCATCAAATGCCTGATGAATTTCTTCCTTGGTATTCATTACAAACGGACCATATTGCATCACTTGTTCATTAATGGGTTTTCCTTGTAAAATTAAAATCCCACATTCTTCACTTCCATTGCTAATGGCAATATCCAAATCAGATGTCAATTCAGCGGAATGGTATTTAGCTAATTTGTTACCCGAAAGTTCAATTTCACTTCCTTGGTAAAAGTACAACACCCGATTAATTCCTGCTGATGCTTTAGGCAAAATCCATGTTGCACCTGCTTGCATTTTTATATTCCAAACGGCTACTTCATTTAAGGAATCAGCAGCCCAAGAATTTGGTGGAGGTGTTGGTGCTTTTAATTTACCTAATGAACCTGCAATCACTTCTACAGTTGTTGTTTTATTATTATGGTCTTGAAGATTAAGTTTAGGAATATCCTCACTCCAAAGCATTTTAAAATGAGGTTCAACCATTTTACTCCGAGCAGGCAAATTCAACCAAATTTGAAATAACTCCATTGTATTAACTTCCTCTTTCTTAATCAAAGGAAACATTTCTGAATGTTGAACACCTTTACCTGCTGTCATCCATTGCACATCGCCATTGCCGTAACGACCTGCTGCACCTAACGAATCAGCATGATCAACAACTCCCTTACGCACCACCGTAATGGTTTCGAAACCACGATGTGGATGCCCTGGAAAACCTGGAATTACTTTGCCATGATACATGCGAAACCCGTCTTTTATTATAAAATCATCACCCAAATGACGGCCTTTAACATATTCTGATGAGGGCCCCATTTGGTCATTTCCTTTTGGAAAAGCATCTTCATGGTGTACACAAAAAAGAAAAGGATCAGCGGTTTCCCATTGAAAACCCATGGCTTTGATATTTCTTATAGGACTGGTATTTTCCATTTCGATTGTGATGTTATTTTTTAAACGCCTGGTAGCTCCTAATACAGGCATTGCCCATGTAGCAGCTAATGCAGCCGACATTCTTGCAATAAAGCTTCTTCTGTGTAGGGTATTTTTATTTGCCATAACTAACCGTAATAAAATCCGAAGTTAAGACAAGTTTTTGAATAAAACTTAAATACAACCACAGCTCTATTGGCTTATACAATAACGTTAATAAACAAAAAAAGGTGCAACCAAAACTGATTGCACCTTACTATTTTAATTGGAACTAATATCAAATCACTCCATTAATAATTCCTTCCACTACATTGGGATCTAACAAGGTGGAGGTATCGCCAATATTACCCGCCTCGCCTTCAGCTATTTTGCGCAAAATCCTGCGCATAATTTTACCACTACGCGTTTTAGGCAACCCAGTTACAAACTGAATTTTATCGGGTTTGGCTATTGGACCAATAATGCGTGATACCGTTTGTAAAATATCTTGGCGTGTTAAATTTTCTTCGTGATGGGAGCCTTCGTATATTACATACGCATAAATACCTTGACCTTTAATGTCGTGCGGGTATCCCACCACAGCGCTCTCTACCACTCCACTGTGCATATTAATGGCATTCTCTACTTCAGCTGTTCCAATGCGATGCCCACTAACGTTTAGTACATCATCTACCCTACCAGTTATGCGGTAGTTCCCTTCCTCATCACGCATGCAACCATCGCCCGTAAAATATACATTGGGGTATGTGGCAAAATAATTAGTACGACAACGTTCATGGTCGCCATAAGTGGTACGAATTATACCTGGCCAAGGGTGCTTAATACACAAGTTTCCGCTTACTGAATTTCCAGTAATTTCTTTTCCATTTTCATCAACCAAAATTGGATGAACACCAGGCAATGGCAAGGTTGCGTATACTGGTTTGTGAGGAGTTACACCAGCTAAATTAGATATCATAATGCCCCCTGTTTCGGTTTGCCACCAAGTATCTACAATTGGGCAACGTTCTTTACCAATATTTTTAAAATACCATTGCCAAGCCTCTTCATTAATAGGTTCGCCAACTGATCCTAAAACTTTTAATGAACTTAAATCTTTACCTTTTACATAATCTAAACCAAAGCCCATTAAACTACGTATTGCAGTAGGTGCAGTATATAAAATATCTACTTTGTGCTTATCAACAATATCCCAAAAACGTCCAGCATCAGGCCATGTAGGAATACCTTCAAACATCAACGATGTTCCACCAGCACTTAACGGTCCGTATACAATATAACTGTGTCCTGTAATCCAACCAATATCAGCCGTACAAAAATGTACCTGACCTGGCTGATACTGGAATACATTTACAAAGGTATATGTAGTCCAAACCATATAACCAGCTACCGTATGAACCACTCCTTTAGGTTTACCAGTAGAACCTGACGTATATAAAATAAACAAAGGGTCTTCAGCTTCCATAGGCACAGCAGGAAAAGAAACTTTGCCCTCTTTTTCTACTTGTTGTTCGGCATGTTCCATTTCATCTTCCCACCACAAATCTCGGCCTTTAATCATAGAAATGGGAATGCGCGTACGCGTATAAACTATTA
>JBILPP010000286.1:0-3083 GCA_044373765.1 Bacteroidia bacterium | reverse complement strand
TCCAATTTGCATCACAATGAATTAATGTGTACTGAAAATAATCATTCTTGTTGCCAAGTATATCAAAACTCAACTCCAATTGATCGTTGGAGTTTAAGGCAATAATCGGATAACGGTCATCAGATCCTGCCTTGGTTAATAAAACTGTTTTAACACGAGCATCAAAAATTTGATTCTCATAACGCAATTCTTCGGCACTTAACAAAGTGGAGTAAATAGCCGCAATAACAAAGGCAATTTTTTTAATCATAGTTAACCGTTTTGTTCCAATTCCATAATGGCTTCAAATAACTTTTCGTAATCTGCTTCCAATTGTTTCAGTTCTTTTTTAAGCAGCTCGTAACCCGCATTAAGCTCTTGGGCTTTTTGGGTATTTTGCATTAACGTGGTATCCAAAAAATGCTGTTCGGTATCTGTAAGTTTAACTTTTAAGCCTGCAATACTTTTCTCTATATCAGCAAATTCTTTTTGTAGCTTTTGTAATTGATTACCCGATGGTTTGCTGTTGTTTTTCTCCACATCTTTTTTAGGTTTTGGGGTATCGGCAACTAATTTTTTCTGCTGGGCATCTTGTAGTTTTTTTATATCCTCTTGTTTTTGGCGCCAATATTCATACTCATCATAAGTACCCAAGTATTCTTTTATTTCACCATCTTCAAGCCACCATATTTTATTGGCAATTTGAGACACAAAAAACCTATCGTGAGATACAACAACGAAGGTGCCTTCGTATTGTTGCAACGCCTGTATTAGGATATTTATAGATCGCATGTCCAAGTGATTGGTAGGCTCATCCAATAACATGAAGTTAGCCTCTGCCAATAGCGTACGCGCAAGTGCGACACGCGCTTTTTCGCCCCCACTTAACACTTTTATCTTTTTAAATACCTCATCGTTGGTAAACAAAAAGCAACCTAAAATGGTACGTAAATCTGTTTCACTTCTATCAACAGCATATTGGCGCATTTCATCTATAATCTCGTTTTCAACATTTAACGACTCAAGCTGATGCTGGGCATAAAAGGCTTCAATTACATTATGTCCTGTAGATATTTCACCATCATAAGTGTCTGTACCTGCTATTAAACGCAGTAACGTTGACTTTCCTTTTCCGTTGGCTCCAATGAGTGCTATTTTATCTCCTCTAACAATCTCTCCACGTGCATCTTTAAGAATTTCAATATCAGGAAAGGCTTTTGATACGTTTTTAATTTCACTTACCACCTTACCCGATTGTACACTAATACGGAAATCAATATTAATCTCTGCATTATCATCTTCAGGGGCTTCTATCCTATCTAATTTCTCTAACAATTTTACCCTACTTTGAGCGGCAGTGGCTTTACTTGCCTTGGCTTTAAAGCGATTAATAAACTGTTCTTGTTGTTTAATGTACTGCTGTTGGTTATCGAATTGGCGTTGTTGTAAATCCATTCGCCCCGCCTTCGATTCTAAATAATAACTATAATTACCACTGTATTCGTTAATTTTTTGCATGCTTACCTCAACAATTTTGGTAACCATTTTATCCAAAAACTCCCTATCGTGAGATACAACAATTACGGTTCCGTTGTAATCCCTCAAATAGTTTTCTAACCATTCAATTGTAGGTAAATCCAAGTGATTGGTAGGCTCATCCAGCATTAACAAGTTTGGATTTTGTAGTAATAACTTGGCCAGCATCACACGCATACGCCAACCTCCCGAAAACTTTTTATACGGTTGTTGCAGTTGAGCGGTAGTAAAACCAAGCCCTTCCAACACCTTTTCGCATTTATGGTGAATACTGTATCCATCCAATGCATCAAACTCCGTTTGTAAATAACTTAATTTATTTAAAACCTCATCGCTGTAATCGGTTTCCATTACCTTAAGTATCTTTTCAATTTCAATCTCTAAATCGAGTTGGCGTTGAAAAGCGCTCATTGCAACTTGTAAAATAGAAGCCTCTGTTTCGAAACTTAATTGATCTTGGTTTAAAAACCCTATGGTCAAATCGCGAGGCTTAGAAATATTCCCTTCTGTTAGTTGGTACTCACCATTTATTACACGTAACAAGGTAGATTTACCTGTTCCGTTCATCCCAATCAATCCAATACGTTCGTTTGGTTTAATGTGCCAATTTGCGTTGCGGTATAAAAAGCGTCCGCCAAATTCAAATCCAATATCTGTTAATGCTATCATTTTAGTGGCGCAAATATAGCAGAATAAGACCAACCCTAAACTATAAAATGCACAGCTACAAGATATTTATTTAAGGTTTATATTATTTTGAGCCTAAACTTGTAAATCTTTAATAATTACAAGTATTTTAGAACTTTAATTGATAGCGAAAGATTATGCAGTTTCCCGGATCCATCAAATCAAAACTCCCCAAAACAGGTACTACCATTTTTAGTGTGATGAGTGCATTAGCCACAGAACATCATGCTATTAATTTAGCGCAAGGTTTTCCTGATTTTGAGTGCAGCCCTAAGTTAGTTGAGTTGGTAAACCATTACATGAGAGCTGGCTTTAACCAATATGCACCCATGCCGGGAGTGATGAGTTTACGCGAAAAAATAGCTGAAAAAACGCAAGCGCTTTATAGCGCAACATACCATCCCGAAACAGAAATTACGGTTACACCCGGTGGTACACATGCACTTTACGCGGCCATCAGTGCCTTTATTGGCGAAGGTGATGAGGTTATTATTATTGAACCTTGCTATGATAGCTACTTACCTGCCATACATGTTAATGGCGGTCGTGCTGTATTTGCTGAGTTAAAATACCCTACTTATAAAATTGATTGGGATGAGGTTAAAAAATTAGTAACCTACAAAACCAAAATGATCATCATCAATACGCCTCACAACCCAACGGGAACAACCCTTGGCGCGCAGGATATGCAGCGCTTAGAGAAGATTGTTAAAAATTCTGAGATCATTGTTTTAAGTGATGAAGTATACGAACACATT
The DNA here is from genome assembly GCA_044373765.1 of Bacteroidia bacterium. Taxonomy (GTDB): domain Bacteria; phylum Bacteroidota; class Bacteroidia; order UKL13-3; family UKL13-3; genus UBA6183. The sequence continues at coordinate 123 of JBILPP010000286.1, read as the reverse complement.
ATTTTTGATGGCGTTGAACACCAGAGTGTAGCACGTTATCCTAAATTGGCAGAGCGTAGCATCATTGTATCCTCATTTGGCAAAACCTTTCACACCACAGGATGGAAAATGGGTTATGTGTTA
>JBILPP010000284.1:0-3101 GCA_044373765.1 Bacteroidia bacterium | reverse complement strand
CACGAATTACTCAACCAAAAAGAATACGCAACGCAATGAGCAAGAAGTTTAGTCAACCACACCTTTTAGGTATTAAAGACATTACCCGCGATGATATTGAACTGGTATTTGAAACGGCCGATAATTTCAAAGCAATTATCAATCGTCCGATTAAAAAAGTTCCTTCACTGCGTGATGTTACCGTGGCAAACATTTTTTTCGAAAACTCGACTAGAACACGTATTTCTTTTGAGTTGGCTCAAAAACGTTTAAGTGCAGATATCGTTAACTTCTCAGCATCTTCGTCTTCAGTTTCAAAAGGCGAAACTTTAATTGATACGGTAAACAATATTTTGGCCATGAAAGTAGATATGGTGGTAATGCGCCACCCTGCACCGGGTGCTTGCCAATTTTTGGCCAAACACATAGATGCACAAATTATTAATGCAGGAGATGGTACCCACGAGCACCCTACACAAGCATTGTTAGATGCATATTCAATAAGGGAAAAACTAGGCGATGTAAAAGGAAAAAAAATAGTAATTGTGGGAGACATTACGCACTCACGCGTGGCCTTATCAAACATTTATTGCCTTAAAAAATTAGGCGCTGAAGTTATGGTTTGTGGGCCAACTACCCTTATACCAAAACACATTGAAAGCTTAGGTGTAAAAGTTGAACACGACTTAATGAAAGCATTAAACTGGTGTGATGTTGCCAATATGTTGCGCATACAACTAGAACGTCAGGATATTAAATATTTTCCAAGTTTGCGCGAGTACAGCATGTTGTATGGCTTAAATAAAGAACGCTTAGATAAATTGAATAAAGAAATTGTGATTATGCACCCTGGACCAATTAACCGTGGAGTTGAAATTACCAGTGATGTAGCGGACAGTGCGCATAGTATAATACTTGACCAAGTAGAAAACGGTGTTGCCACACGCATGGCGGTAATGTATTTATTGGCAGGACAACAAGGATAAATTAAAAGTGATGACGAAAGAAATTGTAGTAAGTGGCATTCGCCCCACCGGAACTTTACATTTAGGAAATTATTTTGGAGCAGTGCGCAACTTTTTAAAAATGCAGCACGAGTATAACTGTTACTTTTTTATTGCCGATTACCACTCGTTAACTACACACCCCAACCCTGCAGATTTACACAATAACGTAAAACAAGTATTGGCCGAATACTTGGCTTGTGGAATGGATCCAGAGGCTTGCTCTTTATATATACAAAGCGATTTACCTGAAATACCTGAATTATACATGATGCTAAACATGCATGCTTATTTGGGAGAACTAGAACGTGTAAGTTCATTTAAAGAAAAGGCACGTACGCAACCCAATAATATTAATGCAGGTTTATTAACGTACCCAGTTTTAATGGCCGCTGATATTATCATACACAAAGCCGTAAAAGTACCTGTTGGTAAAGACCAAGAGCAACACTTAGAAATGGCACGTACTTTTGGCAATCGCTTTAACCGTATGTATAATATGGAACTTTTCCCTGAGCCACAAGCATTTAATTACGGAAGTGAATTGGTGAAGATTCCAGGTCTACAAGGTGGTGGAAAAATGAGTAAAAGTGATGGTGATAACAATGTGATTAATTTGGTTGATTCGCCTGATGCTATCCGTAAAAAAATGAGTAAAGCTGTAACAGATACAGGACCAACTGAACCCAACACCCCTCCAACCCAACCTGTACAAAACTTATTTGATTTATTAAAGGTTGTTTCTACACCTGATACCCTTAATCACTTTACAGATGCGTATGCAAATTGTAACATTCGTTATGGCGATTTAAAGAAACAATTAGCAGAGGACATAATTACCTTTTTAACACCAATACGCGAAAAAATTGACGCCATTAAAGCAGATGAAACTTACTTAGCTAAAGTTGCCAAACTAGGTGCAGAAAAAGCCCGTGAAAGCGCATCAAAAACACTTAACGAAGCAAGAACAGCCATTGGTTTTAAACGTTTTTACTAGAATTATGTAAAACTTAAGCAAGATAATGTACAACATTACCTCGTTTTTGTTAGATATTTGTACCTGCTTATTAATTACATACCTTGAAAAAATTAGCAAACATAACAGTCTCTTTTATTTTGGCATTTAGCATTGTGCTAGGCTATACAGGAGTTACTGTTTATAAAATGGTTTGTGCAACCGAGCAAGGGAAAGTAATTATTTCAGTGCTAAATATTGCTGATGAATGTGATCACTCCGTGGTACAAAAAAGTGATTGTTGCTTACCTGCCTCAAAATCAAAACCACAAGCAAAAAAAACAGATGATTGTTGCGATTACAGCTATTCACTTCAAAAAATAGATGATACTCCCGTAACTCAAAAAATTAAAAACAGTACAGAGCACCATTTAAATGTATGGATTTTACCTATTGCATTATCGCCCATTACTTTAGCTTTAACGGCTAACAAACAACACCTTGGCTATCACCCCCCGCCATTAAAGCATCAAAACACACATTCATACCTCAGTTACATACAGGTATACCTTATTTAGTTTCTAGTTTTAATCAATAGATCATGTCCATCAGTTATGGGTGTGTGTCTTCTAATGTTTAAAATTTAACAAACTAAAACTCATGAAATTTAAATTTTGGATAATAGCCATCATCCTCTTAATTGCGGCCAATGCTAGTGCCCAAGTAAAAGGTGTGGTTACCGATAAAAAAGATGCTTCGGCATTGATTGGGGCAAGCGCATACTGGCTCCAAGCAAAAAAAGGAACCATAACAAATGCGCAGGGTATTTTTGAATTGGCTTTACCTGCCCGATTACCAGATACGTTAATCATTAGTTATATTGGTTACCTAACTGATACGTTATTAAACATCAATAGCAATATAGAATTGGTGATTCGTTTAACACCATCAGCTAATTTAAATGAAGCTGTGGTAACTGAAAAAAACGCGGCAGTTACTTTTAATATGATAGATCCGTTTAACAAACAAAGTTTGGGTAAGGCGGAATTAAAAAAAGCAGCTTGCTGTAACCTAAGCGAAAGTTTTGAAACGAATGCCACTGTTGATGTTAATTATAGCGATGCCATAAGTGGAAGCAAACAAATAAAAGTATTGGGATTAGA
>JBILPP010000285.1:0-3101 GCA_044373765.1 Bacteroidia bacterium | reverse complement strand
GAAAAAATTAATGGTTGTTTTTACAATGTAATGGGGTTACCTATATCAAAACTTTACGAAAAATTAAAGCACTTAAGTAAATAGAACGCCTTCTTTTAAGGCATAATTTACCGCTATAATTCGTTTAAAGTTGCCAGTGCTAACCACGTGTTGCATCAGCAGCGCTGCTACAGTCATCATTTCAACCCTAAAATCTGTCATACCCCTTAAACGTATGCGTTGTTCTTGCGTTGAAGTGCGCATAATTTCAACAAATACATCAAAATCTTCTTTACGAATCTCAAAAGCATTTTTACTTAACGAAAGCGGAATTACAGCCAAGTCCATAATGACCACATCAACCAATGTTTCGAAAGCACCAGCTGCTCCTATTAAGGCTTGGGGTTGATGTAAGTTCATTGCTTCATGCAATGGCAATAAAGTTTGCGCCAAATAACTAACTAGTTTATTAGCAGAATCATTGTCTATCGGGTTACTATGATGAAACAGATCTATTAAACGAGCAGCTCCAATTTCAAAACTTTGTTTCCATAATATTTGATCACCCAAACCAATAATAAACTCCACGCTTCCACCACCAATATCCATAACCAAAACAGGATAATCAGGAAATTTAAAAGAATGAAAAACTCCTTTATAAATATAAGTAGCCTCCACATCGCCAGAAATAGTTGTTATGGCAATTCCTGATTTATCTGAGGCTTCTTTTATAAACTGTTTACTGTTTTTGGCATTACGAATGGCTGATGTGGCAAAAGCAATGACCTCATTAACCTCAAACTGGTCAATGTATTTTTTAAACTCGGTTAAAGCAGTTATGCCGCGCTGAAAAGCCTCTGGCGTTATCAATCCTTTGTTAATGCCACCACTACCTATTTTTACGGGAACTTGAAGTTTGTAGTATTCTACCAGCATTCCTTGCTTAACCTCAGCAATGCATAAGTGAAAAGTATTGGTTCCTAAATCTATTATGGCTTTCAAAGGGAAAAAGTTTCTTGCAATATAAAAATAGGCAAGTAATAAATACTAAAACAATTTGTGGTTTAAATCAATCTTGGTTTTAGTTTTTCCAGAACGTGAAGTAATCAGTTTTTCTCGCTCAGTTTTCCTGTGCGTGTGCACTTCTAAAATACGTTGGTTTTGTTGGCGGGTTTCTAATGATTTTTTGGTTTGCCACAAATGCGTGGCGGCATGCTGGGCACTCGATTTTAAATCAACTATGGGCATTGGATAATCTATACCTATTATACATTTGTACTGCTGTTGTAAGCTATCTGGTATTAACCATGGCTGATGTATAAAAGGCGCAGGTACGTTAGCCAACTCTGGCACCCATTGCCTAATAAAATCACCATTGGTATCGTGATCTAAACTTTGTTTAAGTGGATTGTAGGTGCGAATAATATTAACACCCATTGTGCCAGATTGCATTTGAAATTGTGAATAATGAATACCTGGCTCGTAATCTAAAAACTGCCTAGCTAAGTGTATGGCTCCCTTTTGCCAATCGAGCCAAAGATTATGTGTTAAAAAAGTAACCAACATAGAACGCATCCTAAAATTAACATAGCCAGTTGCCATAACACAACGCATGCACGCATCAACCAGCGGATAACCTGTTTTTCCTGTTTTCCATGCTTCAAAATACTCCTCGTTCCATGCTGTTCGGATGTTATTGAAAGTTGTGTTCAGGTTTTCGTATTCCATTCGGCACTCACTCTCAAACTTTTGTATAAAGTGGCAATGCCAATGCAAACGAGCAATGTAAAAAGACAATATTCTTTTGTTACCCTTACCATGTTCATTTGTAGCGGCATGTATTAACTCGCGCATGCTCATGTTACCCCATGCCAAATATGGCGATAGCCTGCTACAAGCAGTTCTGCTTAGTTGCGGTTTAGAAATGTGCTTCATGTAGTTAAACATACGCCCTTGCAAGAAACTACTTAGATACTGCCTAGCGTATTTTGAACCTCCGGGTTGAAAAGCAGGATGTGGTGTTTTTACTTCGTTAGGTACAGCTCCCCTATTGTCAAATTCAATTATTTCATCAGACCCTACTTTAATAAAATCACTCCAATCGGGTTGTTGAGTTAGTTGGCTCATGAAATCTTTCCAATCTTTATTCCATGTTTTTCTATTCCGCAATCCACGTTGAACACCATCTCGTTGAAACTCATTAAAAGTAATATGATGCTGGTTGCAAAATTTCGCGACAGATATATCCCTATCAAAAGTGATCTTAACTCCAATTTCTTGGTGAGCAAAAACATGCGCAACATTAAACTTTGCATGTATTTGAGTCATCACATCAACAACTTCTCCAACAGCAATACAAAGTTTACTTTCATATTTGACCAAGTCGTTTTCTAAATCCATTAAGCTTTGCCAAACAAAACGTAAATGACGTATTTCACAATCTGGTGCACGCATTAAACTTGGCTCAAAAACGTACAGCATCAAAACGGGCAATCCTTTTTCTATTGCGGCTTTAAGGGGGGCATGGTCTGTTAATCGCAAATCGCGTTTAAACCAAACCACAGAAATAGGTCCACTCTGATGCATATTATCTAAACACTTTTATTACTTTTCTGTTTGTATTGTTAATGAATAAATTAAGTGTTGAAGATATTGATAGAGTGATAGAGATGGCATGGGAGGACCGTACATCTTTTGACGCAATAAAAGTACAATTTGGACTTGCAGAAAGTGATGTCATACGTTTGATGCGCAACGAATTAAAACCAAGTAGCTGGAGACTTTGGCGCAAAAGAGTTAACCAAGGAGTTTCTCAAAAGCATGCCAAAAAACGTAGTCCAGACATAGATCGATTTAAGTGTAACCTTCAAAGGCATGTTACTTTAAATAAAATAAGTAAGCGATGAAAGGAGTAAAAAAGTCCAATTTACCAACTAAATTATGCCTTTCGTGTAACAGACCATTTACTTGGCGAAAAAAATGGGAGAAAGTATGGGAAGAGGTGAAATACTGCAGTGATAAATGTAGGGCCAAACGTTGATTTTAAATAAAAAAAGTCTAACACAACATCGCTTAAGTGCATTAAATTTCAAACTAGTTAAAGGGTTTAATAGCGTAATACA
>JBILPP010000031.1:0-10792 GCA_044373765.1 Bacteroidia bacterium | reverse complement strand
AAGTGGAATAAGTGCAATGGGGCGTAACTTTTATATAGCGATTAGGCTAGGCTTTTAACATTTATCAAAACATCATCAAAATCATATCAAAATTTTAACATTTCTACTATATTTGATTTGGAATAAAGATCTTTACAGAAATGCTTAATACCATTCAACAATTTATAAATTATTTAAATTACGAAAAGCATTTCTCTAGCCACACTGTGCGAGGCTATGAAAATGACTTGGCTCAATTTAGCACATTCATTATACAACAATTTGAAATCGAATCACCCAAATTAATAAGCCATCAGCACATCAGATCTTGGTTGGTTGATTTAATGAATAATAATATTGAACCAAGAAGTATTTCTAGGAAACTATCCGCCCTGCGTAGTTATTTTAAATACCTTCTTAAAGAAGAACTAATTACCATAAACCCGGTTGCCAAAGTGCAAGCACCAAAGGTTGCTAAAAAACTACCCAGTTTTATTGAAGAGCAAAACTTGAGCGTACTTTTTGATCAGCAAGTAAACAACAACCAAGAGGCAATTTTCTCGAACGATTTTGAAGGCCAAAGAAATAGGTTGATTTTACTTTTGTTTTACACATGTGGCGTTCGCTTATCCGAACTAATTGAACTTAAAACCTCAGATTTTGATAGCTATAGACAAACCATAAAAGTATTAGGTAAAAGGAACAAGGAAAGAATTATCCCAATAACCAAAGAACTAAACCTAGAAATACAAAAGTATTTAGTAATAAAAACTCAGCAGGGTTTAAATAACGAGCAACTATTTGCTTTATCTTCAAACAATAAAATGTACCCAAAAGCAGTTTATAATGTGGTTAAACGTTTTTTAAGTATGGTAACCACAATAGATAAAAAAAGCCCCCATGTACTCAGGCATACATTTGCCACACATTTACTAAACAAAGGCGCAGATTTAAATGCAATAAAAGAATTACTAGGGCATGCAAGTTTGGCAGCCACACAAGTGTATACACACAATAGCATAGAAAGATTAAAAAACATACACAAAACAAGACACCCAAGAGCTTAACGTATTCCTGTTTATATATTTACAAACCGAACCAAAAACTGAACAGGCAGCCAAAGGTTCATTTAATAAAAAACATATGAAAGTAGACATTCAATCCATCCACTTTACAGCCGATTATAAGCTATTAGATTTTGTAACCAAAAAGATGGAAAAAGTACAAACCTTTTATGATGGGATAAAAAGCACTGATGTGTACCTTAGAATTGAAAAAGATAGTGAAAAAGAGAATAAAACGGTTGAGGTGAAAATTAATATGAATGGAAATTCTATATTTGCCAAGGAACAAGCGAGCACTTTCGAAGCGGCTACTGATTTAGTATTAGATAAATTAGTTGCCCAAGTGAAAAAACACAAAGAAAAAATAGAGGCTAAATAACATTTAACCACTACGTTTTCACGAAAACCTAAGCCCGTTATGTTTCATAATGGGCTTTTTTACAAATATTCAGCTTGATAATCAGCACTGAGTAAAAAAAAATTTGCATATTATTTCTCAAACCAACACTTTTGCACCCGCTGTTACACAACACAACGCCTCTATAAATGCGTTAATTTGAAATTTTGCTTCCAAAAATTTGCATACATCTTGTAAATAACTACATTTGCAGTCCTTTTTTAGGAAACCATGTAGACAAGATTGTTCTTTAAATATTGAAAATACTGAAAGAGGTTAGTGATAACCTTACTCAAAAGCCACTTTAGCTCAGCTGGTAGAGCAACTGATTTGTAATCAGTAGGTCGCTGGTTCGATTCCGGCAAGTGGCTCACCTTGATAGGTAATGGGGAGATTCCAGAGCGGTCAAATGGGACGGACTGTAAATCCGTTGTTTCGGCTTCGAAGGTTCGAATCCTTCTCTCCCCACCACCATCAAATAGGTTAAAAGATGAGTGAATAAGAATCAGTGAAGAGGCGTGTAATCTTTTTAAATTTATTAAACCTGCGGGAGTAGCTCATTTGGTAGAGCGACAGCCTTCCAAGCTGTAGGTAGCGGGTTCGAGCCTCGTCTCCCGCTCGAAAGTAAATTGAGGTGATTAAGCTTACTTAATCACCTCAAAACTTAAAAGCTGTTGTAGCTCAGGGGTAGAGCACTTCCTTGGTAAGGAAGAGGTCGTGAGTTCAATTCTCATCAACAGCTCTAAAAACTGAGTAAAGTGAAGTAGATGGTTTTGTTGTATTTTCCTGAATAAATACACAATAAGCTGAGTGCATATTATGCACCCGGTTTTTGGCATTTAAAAACTTAAAATTAAAAAAAATAAAACAACACAACTATGGCAAAAGAAAAATTTGACCGCAGTAAAGCACACGTTAATATCGGTACTATCGGTCACGTAGATCATGGTAAAACAACTTTAACAGCTGCTATCACTAAAGTTCTAGCTGATGCTGGTTTATCTGAAGCTCGTTCATTCGATTCAATTGACTCAGCTCCTGAAGAAAAAGAACGTGGTATTACTATTAACACCGCTCACGTTGAGTATTCAACTGCTAACCGTCATTACGCTCACGTTGACTGTCCAGGTCACGCGGATTACGTAAAGAACATGGTTACAGGTGCAGCTCAAATGGATGGTGCTATTCTAGTAGTAGCATCAACAGATGGACCAATGCCTCAAACTCGTGAGCATATTTTATTAGCTCGCCAGGTAGGTGTACCTCGTATCGTTGTATTCATGAATAAAGTGGATATGGTTGATGATGAGGAGTTATTAGAAATTGTTGAAATGGAAATCCGTGATTTATTAGATAAATACGAATTCCCTGGTCAAGAAATACCAGTTATACGCGGATCAGCATTAGGTGGTTTGAATGGTGACGCAAAATGGGTTGAGAAAATAATGGACTTGATGAATGCGGTAGATACCTACATTCCAGTTCCTCCTCGCGCAACTGAATTGCCTTTCTTGATGCCAGTAGAAGACGTATTCTCGATTACAGGTCGTGGTACAGTTGCTACAGGTCGTATCGAGCGTGGTATCATCAACTCAAATGAGCAAGTTGAAATCATTGGTTTAGATGCAGAAAATTTAACTTCAGTAGTAACTGGAGTAGAAATGTTCCGCAAAATATTAGATCGTGGTGAAGCTGGTGATAACGTAGGTTTATTGTTACGTGGTATTGACAAAGCTGCTATCCGTAGAGGTATGGTAATTTGCAAGCCAGGTTCAGTAAAACCACACACCAAGTTCAAAGCTGAGATATACGTATTATCAAAAGACGAAGGTGGACGTCACACTCCATTCTTTAACAAATACCGTCCTCAGTTTTATTTCCGTACAACAGACGTAACTGGCGAAACCCATTTACCTGAAGGTATGGAAATGGTTATGCCTGGTGATAACGTAACTATTAACGTAACCCTTATCGCTCCAATTGCGATGGAAAAAGGTTTACGCTTCGCTATCCGTGAGGGTGGTAGAACAGTAGGTGCTGGTCAGGTAACTGAAATCCTAGAATAATTAAATAAATTAGATTCTGAATGTTGGCTGGGTAACTGGCCAACATTTAGTGTCTAAATACACGGACATAGTTCAATGGTAGAATAGAGGTCTCCAAAACCTTTGATCAGGGTTCGAATCCTTGTGTCCGTGCAAAATATATTTTTGATCAAAACAAATAATATGAGCAAACTAACCGAATACTTTAAGTCATCTTACGATGAGCTTGTAAACAAGGTAACTTGGCCTACATGGAGCGAGTTGCAAGAAAGCACCATCATAGTAATGATTGCATCTATAATAATTGCTTTGATCATATACGTAGTTGATATTGCTGGAAGTGGCGCATTAGGTTTTTTCTATCAACTATTTCAATAATACAAAATATATAAGATGAACGGAATGTCATTGGATCAATTTAAATGGTACGTAGTAAGAGCAGTTACCGGACAAGAAAAGAAGGTAAAGGCACAACTAGAGTCGGAGCTCGAAAGGGCAGGCTTGCTAAAGCATGTGCCACAGATCCTGATACCTACTGAAAAAGTTTACCAAATTAAAAATGGTAAAAAAACAGTTAAAGAGAAAAATTATTTACCTGGTTACATATTAATTCAAGCCGAGTTAATAGGTGAAACTTCTCATATTATTGATTCAGTTAATGGTGTAGTTGGTTTCTTAGGCGGTAAAGCCACTCCTACTCCACTGCGAAACTCCGAAGTAAACCGCATTTTAGGAAATGTTGATGAGGCAGCAGAGCATGGTGAAACAATAGTGGAACCATACTTAGTTAATGAAACAATAAAAGTAATTGATGGTCCATTTAGTGGATTTAGCGGAGTGGTTGAAGAGGTAATGGAAGACAGAAAGAAACTTAAAGTAATGGTTAAGATTTTCGGAAGAAGTACACCATTAGAGTTAAATTACGTTCAAGTAGAAAAAGAAAATTAATTAAATATATACAAGGTGCGCAAGCACTATAATAGTAAAGCGTTATGGCTAAAGAATTAACAGGGTTTATTAAATTACAGGTAAAAGGCGGAGCAGCTAACCCTGCGCCTCCAATTGGTCCTGCCTTAGGTTCTAAGGGTGTTAACATCATGGATTTTTGCAAACAATTTAATGCAAGAACCCAAGATAAAGCAGGAAAAATATTACCAGTTGTAATTTCAGTTTACAGCGATAAGTCATTTGACTTCATCGTTAAAACCCCTCCAGTAGCTTCTCAATTAATGGAAGCTGCAAAAATTACAGCAGGTTCTGCAGAATCAAACCGTAAAAAAGTAGGTTCAGTAACTTGGGAACAAATTCGTGCTATTGCATCTGATAAAATGCAAGACATGAACTGCTTCAAAGTTGAATCAGCAATGAAAATGGTTGCAGGATCAGCCCGTTCAATGGGTATCACAGTTTCAGGTGAAATGCCTGCTGAATTAAATTAAGAAAGAAAAAAAGAATAATATAATGGCGAGGATTAGCAAAAAAAGAAAAGTAGCGTTAGCTAAAATCGAGCCTAATAAGCAATATGCATTAACCGATGCTTCAAAATTAGTAAAAGAGATTACCTCTACTACCTTTGATTCTTCAGTTGACATTGATATTCGCTTAGGGGTTGATCCGAAAAAAGCTAACCAAATGGTACGTGGTGTAGTAACACTACCACACGGTACAGGTAAAACCGTTAGAGTTTTGGCCTTAGTTACACCTGATAAAGAGGCGGAAGCCAGAGAAGCAGGAGCTGACTACGTAGGTTTAGATGAATTTATCCAGAAAATTGAGCAAGGTTGGGTTGATATCGATATTATCGTTACACAACCAAACGTAATGGCTAAATTAGGTAAATTAGGTAGAGTATTAGGTCCTCGTAACTTAATGCCAAACCCTAAATCTGGTACAGTAACAACCGAAATAGGCAAAACAGTTAGAGAGGTAAAAGCTGGTAAAATTGACTTTAAAGTTGATAAGGAAGGTAATATCCATACATCTATTGGTAAGGCATCATTTGCACCTGAGAAATTAGCTGAAAATGCAGTTGAGTTGATTCAAACAATCGCTAAACTTAAGCCTTCCGCTGCAAAAGGAACTTACTTCCGCGGTATAAGTATCTCTTCAACTATGAGCCCTGGTTTACATGTTGATACCAAATCTATTCCCGGAATATAATAAATCAGTTAGTTATGAATAGAGAACAGAAAGCAGAAATTATAGAGTCACTTACTCAGAAGCTGAACGAGTGTAACTTCATTTACTTAACTGATGTTAGTTCAATGGATGCACAAAAAACAAGTGCATTACGCAGAGCATTCTTCAAAGAAGGTATAGTTATGGAAGTAGCTAAAAATACCTTAATTGAAAAAGCTATCGAAAAATCAGAGAAAAACTTTGGCGAAATCAGCAATGTTTTAAAAGGTAACACCGCGTTGTTATTCTCAAGCGATAGTAAGTCTCCAGCTAAAATTATCAAAGATTTCAGAAAGAAAGATGCCAAGCCTTCACTAAAAGGTGCTTACATTGATTCTGACATCTTTATTGGTGATGACCAATTAGAAGCATTAACAAAACTAAAATCAAGAAACGAACTTATTGGAGAGGTTATCGGATTATTACAATCTCCTGCACAAAATGTTATTTCTGCTTTAAAATCAAGCGGTGATAAATTGGCAGGTATCGTAAAAACATTATCTGAGCGTCCTGAATAATTTCAACCAAACAAAAACAAAAAATCAATAATTAATAACAATTTAAATTTTAGAAACCATGGCAGATTTAAAAGCGTTTGCTGAACAGTTAGTTAACTTGTCAGTAAAAGAAGTAAACGAGTTAGCAACAATTCTTAAAGACGAATACGGTATAGAGCCTGCAGCTGCTGCAGTTGCTATTGCCGCTCCAGCTGCTGCTGCAGGTGAAGCTGCTGCTGAAAAATCAACTTTTGATGTGATTTTGAAAAATGCAGGTCAAGCTAAATTAAACGTAGTAAAAGTTGTAAAAGACTTAACAGGTTTAGGATTGAAAGAAGCTAAAGAATTAGTTGACGGTGCGCCAAAAGCAATTAAAGAAGGCGTTGACAAAGCTGAAGCTGAAAGCTTAAAAGCTAAGCTTGAAGAAGCTGGTGCTGAAGTAGAATTGAAGTAATTCTACCCTCGTACTTATGGGAACTTGACCCCGGCTTTGCCGAGGGTCAATTTCTTGTTTATAAACATTGCTATTTTTTGTCAAAGTTTTGTCAAATTTTAACCCAAAAATCCATTGGCTAATAAAATGATGCAAACAGGAGAAAGAATTAATTTCTCAACTGTTAAAAAGGTAATCGATTATCCGGATTTCTTGGATGTTCAATTAGAATCATTCAAGGAATTTTTCCAACTCGATACCACATCGGAAAGCAGAGCTAACGAAGGCCTGTACAAAGTGTTTCAGGAAAATTTTCCTATCACTGATACCCGAAATATTTTCGTATTAGAATTTCTTGATTACTTTGTTGATCCACCTCGCTACTCCATTGATGAGTGCATTGAACGTGGTTTAACTTACAATGTTCCGTTAAAGGCTAAGTTGCGCTTATCGTGTAACGATCCTGAACATGAAGATTTTCAAACCATCGTGCAAGATGTGTACTTAGGTACCATTCCTTACATGACACCAGGTGGAACTTTTTGTATTAACGGAGCAGAGCGCGTAATTGTTTCTCAATTACATCGCTCACCAGGTGTGTTCTTCGGTCAAACCTACCACACCAATGGTACTAAGTTATACTCGGCTCGTGTTATTCCGTTTAAAGGTAGCTGGATTGAGTTTGCAACAGACGTTAATAACGTAATGTATGCATACATCGACCGTAAGAAAAAATTCCCAGTTACTACATTATTGAGAGCTATTGGTTACGAAACTGATAAAGATATTTTAAACTTATTTGACTTAGCTGAAGAAATTAAGGTAAGTAAATCAGGTTTGAAAAAAGCTGTTGGTCGTAAATTAGCTGCAAGGGTATTAAAAACTTGGGTTGAAGATTTCGTTGATGAAGACACCGGTGAGGTGGTTTCCATAGAGCGTAATGAAGTGATTATTGAACGTGATACCGTTTTGGAAGATGAGCACATCGACCTTATTGTTGAAGCAGAAGTGAAAACTATTCTTCTTCACAAAAACGAATCTAATCACAACGACTTCGCTATCATATTAAACACCTTACAAAAAGATACAGCAAATAGTGGTAAAGAGGCTCATGAGCACATTTACCGTCAATTGCGTAATGCAGATCCACCTGATGAGGAAACTGCACGTGGCGTAATTGATAAATTATTCTTCTCTGATAAACGCTATGATTTAGGAGAAGTAGGCCGCTACCGTATAAACCGTAAGTTAAATCGTAATACTTCTTCTGAGGTACGCGTATTAACAAAAGATGATATTGTAAGTATCATGAAATACTTAATTGAGTTATCAAATTCACGTGCAGACGTGGATGATATTGATCACTTAAGTAACAGACGTGTGCGTACAGTTGGCGAACAATTATATTCTCAATTTGGTGTAGGTTTAGCTCGTATGGCACGTACCATTCGCGAGCGTATGAACATTCGTGATAACGAAGTGTTTACGCCAGCCGATTTGATTAATGCAAAAACATTGTCTTCTGTAATTAACTCGTTTTTTGGTACAAACCAATTATCGCAGTTTATGGATCAAACCAATCCTTTGGCCGAAATTACCCACAAACGTAGGTTATCAGCCTTAGGTCCAGGTGGTCTATCTCGTGATAGAGCAGGCTTCGAGGTTCGTGACGTTCACTATACGCACTACGGTCGTTTGTGTACAATCGAAACTCCTGAGGGTCCAAACATTGGTTTGATTTCTTCATTATGTGTGCATGCCAAAATTAACGGTATGGGTTTCATCGAAACACCTTACCTTAAAGTTGAAGATGGAAAAGTTCGAATCGACCAACCGGTAACTTATTTAAGTGCCGAAGACGAAGAGGGTAAAACCATTGCACAGTGTAATGCGGTGTATGACGAAAAAGGTAATTTTGCTACCCCTAAAGTAAAAGCACGATACGAAGGTGACTTCCCCATGGTGGAAGCAGAAAAATTGGAGTTTATGGATATTGCTCCTAACCAAATCGTTTCGATTGCTGCATCCATGATTCCTTTCCTTGAACATAATGATGCGAATCGTGCATTGATGGGATCGAACATGCAACGTCAAGCAGTACCGTTATTAAAACCACAAGCTCCGGTTGTGGGTACAGGTTTAGAGGGCAAAATAGCTCGCGACTCTCGTACCATGATTGTTGCTGAAGGTACAGGTGTTATTGATTATGTAGATGCTAATAAAATTGTTGTTCGTTACGAACAATCGGAAGTAGATAAATTAGTGAGCTTTGGTACTGATACTAAAACTTACGATTTAATCAAATTCCGTAGAACCAATCAAAATACGTGTATCAACTTAAAACCCATTGTTAAAAAAGGTGATAAAGTTGAAAAAGGCATGGTATTGTGCGATGGTTACGCTACTGAGAATGGTGAACTTGCATTGGGTCGCAACTTAAAAGTTGCTTTCATGCCTTGGCAAGGTTTCAACTTCGAGGATGCGATCGTAATTTCTGAACGCGTTGTTAAAGAAGATATCTTTACCTCTATTCACGTCACAGAATACGAATTAGAGGTTCGTGATACAAAACGTGGTGAAGAGGAATTAACAAATGATATTCCAAACGTAAGTGAAGATGCAACACGTAACCTAGATGAAAACGGTTTAATCCGTGTGGGTTGTGAAGTAGCAGAAGGTGATATTTTAATCGGTAAAATTACTCCTAAAGGAGAAACAGAGCCATCGCCTGAAGAGAAATTACTACGTGCTATTTTTGGAGACAAAGCTGGTGACGTAAAAGATGCTTCGCTTAAGGCACCACCATCAACATCAGGTGTTGTTATCGAGAAAAAATTATTTGCCCGTACCAAAAAAGATAAAACTGCTAAAGTTGACGACAAAGCCAAAATAGCTAAGTTACACGATGAGCATGAGAAAAATGTTAAAGCTATTCAGCAAACATTAATCGAAAAATTATTTGCGGTACTTCAGGGTAAAACTTCACAAGGTTTATTTAATGTATATGGTGAAGAGTTAATTGCAAAAGGAACTAAGTTTACAAACAAAAACCTTAGCGATATTGACTACACCCACATTAATGCGAACAACTGGACAACAGACGCTGATAAAAATGAGCAGGTACGTTTGATTTTATCAAACTACAAAAATCGTTTAAATCAAGAGATTGCTGATTTCAGACGTAAAGAGTTTGCAGTTCTTGTAGGAGATGAGTTACCAACTGGTATTTTAAAACTTGCTAAAGTTTATATAGCTAACAAGCGTAAACTAAAAGTAGGTGATAAGATGGCCGGTCGCCATGGTAACAAAGGTATAGTTGCACGTATTGTGCGTGACGAAGACTTACCGTTTATGGAAGATGGAACTCCGGTAGATATCGTATTGAATCCACTAGGTGTGCCTTCTCGTATGAACTTGGGTCAGATTTACGAAACAGTACTAGGCTGGGCTGGTAAAGAATTAGGTTTAAAGTTCGCTACTCCAATTTTTGACGGTGCCACCGAAGAGCAAGTGCTTGAATATTGTCATGAAGCTGGTATTCCTGAGTTTGGTCTTACCCAATTGTATGATGGTTTAAGTGGAGATAAATTCCACCAATCAGTTACAGTTGGTATCATCTACATGTTAAAATTAGGTCACATGGTTGATGATAAGATGCATGCTCGTTCTATCGGTCCATACTCATTAATTACACAACAACCATTGGGTGGTAAAGCACAATTTGGTGGTCAGCGTTTTGGTGAGATGGAGGTATGGGCACTTGAAGCATTTGGTGCAGCCAACATATTACAAGAAATCTTAACCATTAAGTCGGATGATATTATTGGACGTGCTAAAACTTACGAAGCCATTGTTAAGGGAGATAACCTTCCTCAACCAGGACTTCCAGAGTCGTTCAACGTATTAATGCATGAGTTAAGAGGCTTAGGTCTTGATGTTACACTTGAATAATTACAGACAGCAACTAATATGTCAAAAAAAGATATCAAAATCAAAAGTAATTTCACCAAGATCCGTATTGGTTTGGCTTCGCCAGAATCAATACTTACAAGATCGCACGGTGAGGTAACAAAACCCGAAACGATAAACTATCGTAGCTTTAAACCTGAAATGGGTGGATTGTTTTGCGAGCGTATTTTCGGACCAATTAAAGATTACGAATGCCATTGCGGTAAATACAAACGTATTCGCTACAAAGG
>JBILPP010000283.1:0-3110 GCA_044373765.1 Bacteroidia bacterium | reverse complement strand
TAGGAAAAACTTCGTCAACAATGGTTTGTACTCGTTGGTTTAACGTTTTTAACTCCACCGAGCCTACATCAGCCATTTGTATGCTAATACGTGCTACCTGGTAATTGCTGTCAACCATACTCTTCATCAAACCTCCACTTACTTCGCCTCCTCTTGGCACATAACTTAGCAGGTCACTAATATCTAAAGCACTTGGCAGAATGTAATACCTTTCATCACCATCGTGGTAACCTTGGTTGGCAAACTTTAAAAAATCAACCATAGAAATCGCTTTGCTAAACTCCGGAAATTCGGCCAATTCTTTTTGTAAGCGGTTCATTTTTTGTAGGGTTGAAAAATCTTTTACCCCATTTTTTCGCTTGGTATCTATCCTTATTTCAAAAGGTAAAACACCTTTCAATTCTTTTTCAAAAAATTTTAAATCGGTATATACTTTGTCTTTTTGTGGTAAGTCATCAACCACATAACCTAGTGAGCGCACTTGCATGCTGCCATAAACGGATACAATACAAACCGCAATGGTAATGGCATAAATAAGTTTACGTTTTTCGTACACCCAAGTGTTACATAGGCTCATTACTTTGTTTAAACGTTTGCTATCTAAATGTTTGGTGTGCTTTTGTTTTGGTGGTGGCAAATAGCTGTATACAACAGGTATAAACACCAACGATATAACATAAATGAGCATGATGTTGATGCCCGAAACCACCGAGAATTGATCGAGTAATGCACTGCCCGAAAAACTAAATACACAAAAACCAACAGCAGTTGTTACGTTGGTTAAAAACAGGGGCAATCCATTTTTTGATATCAGGCGAATAATGGCCAACATTTTATTGCCGTGTGCCCTAAACTCTTGGTGGTATACATTAAGTAAATAAATGCAGTTTTGTATACCAATAATTACCATTAACGGTGGAATAATACCTGTTAATAAAGTAATTTTATAACCAAGTATAGCTATACTGCCAAGTGTAATTACCACACCAATAATTACTACAATTAACGAAAAAATTACAGCAGATATGAAACGAAAGAAAATAAAAATAAATAGTGCGGTAACCAATATGGATAAGTAGGTAAATATTTTAATTTCATTAGCCACTTTACTGGCATAAACAGTACGTACATAAGGTAAGCCGCTGTAATGAATTTCGATGTTGTGCTTTTCGCCAAATGCTTTACAATGTGCTTCAATTTCTGCTACCAAACCTATACGGTCTTTACTGTCTAATTTTTGTTTGTTAAGTGTAATGGCAAGTAGCGCTACATCACCCTTTTCGTTGTACAATAAACCTTTATAAAGTGGTAATGATGAAATAACTTTTTTAACCGAATCCATTTCTGCTTGGGAGTGCAGATAACCGTTTACAATTGGTTTTAGTTCTAATTTATGCAGGCTATCGTTGCGATAGGGCATATATAAGTTGGTAATGGAGAGTGCTTTTTCAACCCCATTGGTTTCGCTAATTTTATTGTTAAGTTCAATTAAATCATTAAAAAAGTCTTTCTCGTACAACTTGTCAGATTGAATCCCAATGGCCAATATGTTGCCGTCTTCGCCAAAAGTTTGTTTAAATTTAACATACTCAATAAAGTCGGGGTCGTTATTTGGAATAACCTTAGCGAAATCATAGGTAAGTTGCACCTTGGTTGCAAAATACCCAAAAAACAAAGTAACAATTCCAAGTGCTACTAAAAACCAAAAGCGGTTGCGTATAACGTATGTTCCTATTTTTTGCCACATAATAAAGTGGGCGAATTTAATTAAATAAAATAAGGAGTAAGTTAAATTTATGTTTGAATTTGATATAACATTTATCAGTTAAATGCGTTACGTTTGAGTTTTATTTTATTTAATGGCATACATGCGTTACATAGCTATATTACTGGTTTTTAGCATTTCTGTATTCGGTTTATCTGCACAGTATAGTGTGCCTAAAGTAGGAGATTGGAGGGTGCACTTGCCTTATCAAACCAATAATACCGTGGCCCAAAATGGAAGTATTATTTATGCAGGTTCGTCTAGCGGTGTGTTTAGTTTTGATTTGGATGACAACTCGTTGGAAGTAATGAGTAAAGTAAACGGGTTGTCTGATGTAGAAGTGAGCAAACTTGAATATGATAACAGTACCCAAACACTAGTTATTATATATAATAACACCAATATAGATTTGATGAGCAATGGCATCATTACCAATATACCTGATTTGTTGAGGAAAACCATTGTTGGTGATAAAAAGGTAAATGATGTTGCAGTGTTAGATGGCATTGCTTATTTAGCCTGCTCATTTGGTATTGTAAAAATAGATTTAGTAAGAAAACAGATTATTGATTCATATCAAAATATTGGACCCGGAGGTATTAACTTACCCGTAAACGATATTGCTGTTTACAACAGTAATTTGTATGCCAGTTCTAATAGTGGATTATATCGTGCATCATTAAACAGCGGCAATTTAAGTGATTATAATTTTTGGACTGAAATAAGAAACGATACGTGCAAGCATTTACTAACAGCTGGAAATTATTTGTTTGTTAGCACAGCCAACTCTGTAAATTTAGTTAGGCGTTATGATGGCGTGGTGTGGGATACGTTGCCAGGATCATCTGGTGAGGTGACAAAAAATATGCGTATGACCGCACAAAAATTAATGTGCATACAAGAGCGCAAGGTGGTTACTTATGATGCCCAATTTACCCCCACGTTTTTTGGTATTGCAGGCGCACTTGATGGTGTAATTAATTCAGCTGGAAATTACAGTTTAGCTATTGTTGAGCAAGGCTTAGTATTGTTTGAACCAAATGGCAACAGGTATTTAGCTCCAGCAGGAGCATGGGGTAATACAGCAACTAAATTTTCTTATTCATCAGCACGTAAGCAACTTTTTGCAGCAGGAGGGATGGTTGATGGAGTTGGCGCTGCAACAGGATTAAAAAGCACTGGAAATAATAATAAGTATTATGTTTTTGATGGCAACATGTGGTATAACTCCGCTGTTATTAATAATGCATTAGTAAATAAATGCCGCGATTTTTTAGATGTTGCCTGCGATAATAAAACTGGAAAATCTTATCTAACAAGTTTTGGTTTTGGGTTATTGGAAGTT
>JBILPP010000282.1:0-3120 GCA_044373765.1 Bacteroidia bacterium | reverse complement strand
GATTGGAGTTCAGCACTCATGGCAGCAGGAACTATAAATATTCCAGAACCAATCATGCTCCCCATGATTAGCATGATACAATCTGTTAACGATAGTTTTTTATTCAAAACGTGTATTTTTAAAGAAGGTATATAAATAATGTTCAAAAAAAAACGCCCCGACAAATGCAGGACGTTTTTGTTTATTTAGTTCAATTAATTACTATTTTATTTTAACTCGAATGAAGCCGAACCAATTTGGAATCCATCAACAAATAACTCCACTTTGTAAACGCCTTTACCAAAGGTGGACCCTTTGGTCCAGTAAGTAGTTGCCTCTTGCGCTTTTTGATTAAAAGAAACCTGCTGTTTGGCAGAGTATAACGACTCTTGTCCTTGGAAGTTAAATGTTCCTGAACCGGCAGCTTCATTGTAAAGCGTAGCTCCATCAGGGCCAACCACCTTCATAAACACTGTTTTTTCGCCCGGGTCGTTTACATAGTTTTCATCTAGAGTATACGTAATTTTTAGCTTTTCTAATTGTGTTGCACGATTGGTTTCACGCTCCTTACCGTTGCTTCTGTTTTTAACACCAGTAATAAAAATAGCTTTGGCATTAAGTTTTGCGCCTATGGCAACCTTATTATTCAGTCGCACATTTTCCATGGTAAGGTTTTCATTTTGGCGTTTTTCTTTATCTACTTTACCACGTAAGTTCTTGTTCTCGCTACTTAGTTGATTAATTTGGGTTGATAAAGAATCAATTTGATTCAGGTATTTACGTTTGTAATAGCGCAATTGATCAATCTCTTCCATTGCTTTTTCTAACTGAACCCTATTTAAACGTCCGGAGCGCAACAAACTCTCTATTCGCTCTGCATATTCTTGCAACGAATCGTTTTTCTCTTTCAAAAAAGCATCCAGCTCACTATTTTT
The DNA here is from genome assembly GCA_044373765.1 of Bacteroidia bacterium. Taxonomy (GTDB): domain Bacteria; phylum Bacteroidota; class Bacteroidia; order UKL13-3; family UKL13-3; genus UBA6183. Next base: position 2,206 of record JBILPP010000282.1, on the reverse strand, counting down.
ACCCTTGTATAAATCTAGGTTTGATTGGGTTTCTCCCAATATTTTCTCCAATTCTGCTTTAACAGAATCAGTAGCAAACAAAGTTTCCTCGGTTTGAACGAGTTTTTTATCTGTTTTAAAGTAGTTGTAAATAAATAAGCCGTTTAAAGCCAATAATATAACTATGATTATAATATAGTATATCTTACCCGAACTCTTACGTTGTTCTTCCATGTGTGCAAAAATAACAGAATTTATTAAAAACGATACCTCATTATCAACGTGTGTATGTGGTATAATTTTATACTTTTGCTAAGTTAATCTTAATTATCACATCATTGGAAATAACAACAACGCCATTGGCAGGTTTATTGGTAATTAAACCAAAAGTATTTTACGATTCGCGGGGCTATTTTTTCGAGCCCTATAATAAGCAGCGATATTACGATGCAGGCATTACTCATGAGTTTGTACAAGACAATCAATCCTTATCGCAATTTGGTGCCGTTAGGGGGTTACATTATCAGGCACCACCATTTGAGCAAGGAAAACTAGTGCGTGTAATAAAGGGGGCTGTATTAGATGTGGTGGTGGATATCAGAAAAAACGCTGCTACATACGGCCAACATTATGAAATTGAATTAAATGAAGAAAATATGATTCAGTTTTGGATTCCTCCGGGGTTTGCGCATGGCTTTGCTACTTTAAGAGACAATACCATTTTTGAGTATAAGTGTACCAACGTATACAACAAAGAAAGTGAAGGCGGTATTTTATGGAATGACACTGCACTAAATATAAACTGGCAAACCGAATCACCGATAGTATCTGAGAAAGACCAAATATTGCCGTTTTTCAAAGATTTTGTTTCACCCTTTTAAATCATTATAAACAGATGGAAATTGATGAAGAAACGTTGAGTTTATTAAATCAACTCAGACAAAAATATACCAAATCGGGGCAAGATATTAAAGCCTACTTAGAAGGTTTGTTGCATGCAAATTATCTTAATTATTGGGATTATGTAGAAGTTGACACCTTACTTACACTCCAAAAACCCAGAACCCCGATAAAGGATGAAGTTATTTTTATCATTTATCATCAAATTACTGAGTTGTATTTCAGACTTACGTTGCACGAAATGGAGCAAATTGCAGATCAATCAGAAAACATAGACCCTGATTTTTTTGCTTCACGTGTAAAACGAATGAACTCTTACTTTCGAAACCTTACCCACTCGTTTGAAATTATGGTGGATGGCATGGATCATAAACAATTCTTGCAATATAGAATGAGTTTATTACCTGCTAGTGGCTTTCAAAGTGCACAATACCGTATGATAGAAATTTGTGCAACTGATTTGATTCATTTAGTTGATAAAGATTACCGCAACAAAATCTCTTTCAACTCTTCTATAGACGAACAATTTGAACATATCTATTGGAAAGCTGGTGCAACAGAATTGGCAACAGGAAAAAAAACATTAACACTCACCCAATTTGAAGAAAAGTACAGCAACACTTTAATCGATTTGGCCAAAAATTACGCAACAAAGAATCTTTGGACAACTTACAAACAAATGCCAGCAGATGCACAAAATCATGCAGAATTAAGGCAGCAATTAAGACAGTTTGATGTAAATGTAAATGTAAACTGGCCGCTACAACATTATAAATCTGCAGTAAGGTATTTACACAAAAACCCTGAAGATATTGCTGCTACAGGCGGAACCAATTGGCAAAAATATCTTCCTCCGCGTTTCCAAAAACGTATTTTTTACCCTGAATTATGGAGTGAAAATGAAATGGATGAATGGGGTAAACAAGGCATTATAGACTTGCTTACCAAAAAATAATTATTTATAAAAACAGCTCCGCCAGAGGTAAATCCTCTGGCGTTGTTATTTTAATATTGGTGTATTCTCCTTTTATAAGGTGTATGTTGTTTCCTGCCGATTCAAAGACGGAAGCATCATCTGTAAATGTATCTTGATAAACGGTTTGCCCGTATACTTTCTTTAGTAAGGCCAAGTTAAATGTTTGCGGGGTTTGAATTAAATAGTATTTACTTCTGTCTACTGCTATGTTTTTTTCTTCATCAACCATCCTGATGCTGTCTTTTGATGGAACAGCGGCAACCGCGTTACCATACTTTTCGGCTGCATCAAAACTATTGGTAATTATTTGCTCAGATAAGCATGGCCTCACCCCATCATGTATTGCAACCA
>JBILPP010000281.1:0-3141 GCA_044373765.1 Bacteroidia bacterium | reverse complement strand
TTGCAGATGAGCACTATTCGCCAGAAGAAGCGGAATCTATTTTAAATTTATTTGCTGAAAAAGTACGTAATAAATTGCATTACGAACACATCACTTACCATATACTCCATGGCAATGATGCTAAAAAGCAACTTGATGAATATGTAACACGAAAAAGAGCTGATTTGGTTGTGATATCTGCACCAGAGCGAAAATTGCTAGATCATTGGTTTAGTAGAAATATTGCCAAAATAATGGCCTATCACACAAAAATGCCACTAATGGTATTTCATCATAAACAAAATTCTGTTGTTTTTATTTAATATGTTTACTCAAAAAACCGCTTGGAAATAGGCAATAACAAACAAGTCTATCAATTTAATAAGCCGTTTCTAATAAATTGATAAGTTGGCAGGGATGAAGTTATTGGCACTTCATTGTTTCATCCAGCCTCTTGATAAATTGATTCATCCCATATTTCATTTAAAAAATCCATAAATATTAAGGTGTTACTTTATTTTAAAGTTTTCTTGGATACAAAGAACCACCATACATCAATAACCAAAAAAGTCTTTATATTTGCTTTTTAATGAAGCTTCTCATTACAAACGCAATTATTTGCGATCTTCAATCAGCTTATCACGGCAAAAAATGTGATGTATTAATCGTTAACGGTGTTATTGATGCAATTCAAACCGTATCAACTAAACAATCCATAACAGCAAATAAAACCATCGATGTTCAAGGTGCTTATTTGAGTCCTGGTTTTGTTGACATGCGTGCTGCGTTAAGAGAACCCGGATTTGAGTTTAAGGAAGATTTAACTAGTGCTGCAAACGCAGCATCAGCTGGTGGATACACACATATTACAGCATTACCAAATACGTTGCCTGTAATACAACACAAAGCCGATTTAGCCTTTATAGCAGCTAAATCACAAAACCTTGCAGTACATATTTTGCCATACGGTGCTATCACAAAAAACTGCCAAGGGCTTGAAATGAATGAACTATACGACATGCATCAAGCTGGTGCAGTTGCATTTACCGATGCAAATAAAAGTATTATGCACTCGGGTGTAATGATGCGCGCATTACAATACTGTAAAATATTTAACGGTTTAGTTATTACCCATGCTGAAGATACTAATTTAAGTGCAGGAGGACAGATGCATGAAGGAGTTAACAGTGTAAACTTAGGATTAAAAGGTATACCTAATATGTCCGAAGAAATAATGATTGTGCGTGATATCGAATTGGCAAAATACACCGATGCTCCAATTCATTTTTCGCACATTAGCAGTAAAGCCAGTATTGATATTATTAAAAAAGCTAAAAAACAAGGCGTAGCAGTTACCTGCGATGTGGCAATTGCCAATTTGATTTTTACTGACGAGGCTTTAGTTAACTTTGATAGCAATTTCAAATTGAACCCTCCTTTGCGAAGTAAGGCGGACCAAAAAGCATTGTGGGATGGTTTATTAGATGGTACAATAGATTGTATTGTTACCGATCATTGCCCTGAGGATATCGAACATAAAGTGGTAGAATTTGAATATGCATCAAAAGGTATGATCATGTTTCAAACAGCTTTAAGCTTATTACTTATGCACAAACCACAACAAATAAATACAGAGGTTATTATAAAAGCCCTTACTCAAAACCCCAGACAAATTTTAAAACAAGTATCAGTAAGTATCAGTGTAGGATCGAATGCTGATTTGTGCTTATTTAACCCTAAAACAACTTGGTTATACCATGCAAAAAATAACTTATCTAAGAGTGGTAATAGTCCAGTATTAGGTCAAACACTTACTGGAAAAGTTATTGCAACAGTTACCAAAAACACCCTTTACAAATATTAAATTTTATATATGAGCAATGCAATAAAAGCAGTTGATGCTTTAATTAACAGTTTCGAACAAAACCAAGAGTTAGCCTCTGCGATAACTACGGTTTTTGAAAGTAATGAAACCTTTTTATTTAAGTTGAAAAACTTCGATAATCATTTTTCAAAACATCCATCGCATGAACCGATACAGGAGTATGCCTTTGATATGATGATGGCTCACCACTTAGAATCGAATAATGATGATGAAGATTATTTTGAAAGTAGGGAGTGGGAAGATATTGAAGAGAAAACCTTAGATAGAGGTACAGAATTATTAAACATGCTATTGTACATAACCGAAGTGCAAGATGCAGAAGCACCAATTGAGGTTGAAGACTTTTTGTATGAGTTTTTATTGGTTGATGAAGATGAATTTCAAGATGAACATCGCATTTACGAAGAACTTATTGCCAATGTAGATTTAGTTGATGAAAACGTAAATAGTATTATTGAAGTTGCTAAACGTTTACCAGAAAACTTAGAAATTAGAGAGCTATTTGTTCCACTAATTTTATTCTTCAACAATCCTGAAGCTAGAGAAATTAGTAGAGAATATGCAGACAAACTAACAAAGGAAGAATATGCCTTGTTGAGTGGAATGTTGACATTTGCCAACTAATCAAAACACCAATAAAAAAAGCCGCAATACAATGTATTGCGGCTTTTTTATTTACCCTTCAAAACGGGCTTGCCAATCTAACATACCACCCAAAACATTTCTTACATTGGTAAAGCCTGCGTCTTCTAAAAACATTTTTGCTTGACCGCTGCGCGCGCCACTGCGGCAATGAATAATTACTTCTCCATTTTTCAGGTGCTGCAACTCGCTTATTCTTCCAGGTAATTCACCTAACGGAATAAGTGTTGCACCTATATTAAATACTTCGTACTCGTGTACCTCTCGTACATCAAATAAGTTTAATTTTTCTCCAGCGTCCATGCGCTCTTTTAATTCTTGTGTAGTTATATCTGCCATATGCAATTATGTGTTTATGTTTAAATTAACGTTGTAAAATTACTTTTTGAACCGTGGTTGCTGCACTTTTTTCATCTTTAATATGTACTAAGTATAAACCATCACTTAAGTTGTTCAAATTTAAAGTATGGGTAACTCCCGATTCATTAAACAAAATTTTGCCCATTATATCAACAACACTAATGGTATACGAGGTTTGGTGCAAACCACTAATAAATAAATTACCTTGATTAGGATTTGGATAACAAGTAACCTGAAGCGCTTTTGTTTCAAATTCGTGTTCACCAACGGGTAAT
>JBILPP010000280.1:0-3142 GCA_044373765.1 Bacteroidia bacterium | reverse complement strand
GAAAAATTAGCCCAAACCATAAAGCAACTTTTAAAAGAGAAAAAACAGATTTTTTTATTAGGAGTAACTTTTGCACTACTTGATTTTGCCGAGCAGTTTGCGGTAGACTTGAAAAATACGGTAGTAATGGAAACAGGCGGAATGAAAGGCCGCAAAGAGGAACAAACCCGATTTGAAATTCATGATTTTTTGAAGGAGAAACTTCAAGTACAGCATATTCATTCGGAATATGGCATGACAGAATTACTTTCTCAAGCATACGCTAAGCGTGATGGAATATTTACTTGTGCACCTTGGATGAAAGTAGTAATTACTGACCTGAACGATCCGTTTACTATAATGCCAACCGGTAAGGCAGGCATTATAAATGTAATTGACTTGGCAAACGTGGACAGTTGTGCGTTTATTCAAACACAAGACTTAGGGCGATTGCTTGCTGACGGAACTTTTGAAGTATTAGGAAGAATGGACAACAGCGAGGTTCGCGGCTGTAATTTAATGTATGTGTAAGGTGTTATTTTATCAAAATAACGTTAACCGCGTTTAGTCCTTTATGACCACTTTCTACGTTAAACGTAACTTTATCATTTTCTTTAACGGCTTCTTTTAAGCTGTTGATGTGAACAAAAACGCTATCGTTATTTACTGAATCTTTAATAAAGCCAAAACCTTTCGACTCGTTAAAGAAAGTAACAACGCCAGTGCGCAATGTATCTTGAGGTTCTTCGGCAGCGCGTTTAAAAACACCTATCTGCATATCTTCCTCTTTAAATACTTTTTTCTTCTTAGGATCGGGAGGAGTAGTTGTTAAGTTACCGTTCTCATCAACGTAAGCTAACATGTCTTCAAACGATTTTCCTTTATCTGAATTGGATTTACGCTCTTCGCGCTTCTCGGCTTTGTCTTTCCTTTTCTTTTGTTTTTTTCTCTCGTTTTCTTTTTTACTGAATGTTTCTTGTGATCTACCCATTATTATTTATTTAGTGTACTTAATTATGCAACTTGCATTGTACGAATATAGGCTAATAAACCCGAAACTTTTTGCTTTATGTTAATAATCATTAAACTAACCCGCTAAGCATCAGCAGAACAAGTAAAAAAAGTACATAAAAAAACCTCGAGAAATACCCGAGGTTTTATTTTTTAATGCGTAAATATGAATTAAATAGTACCACTCACCGCTTTTTGTACCAAGTCGGCTGCTTCTTTTAAAACAATAGCTGAGTATACTTTTAAGCCTGATTCGTCAATTAATTTTTTAGCTTGTTCTGCATTGGTTCCTTGCAAACGAACAATGATTGGCACAGGAATATTGCCTATTGATTTGTAAGCATCAACAACACCTTGTGCAACACGGTCGCAACGAACAATTCCACCAAAAATATTAATCAAAATAGCTTTTACATTGGGATCTTGTAAAATAATACGGAAACCGGCCTCAACAGTTGTGGCATTTGCACTTCCCCCAACATCAAGAAAATTGGCAGGCTCACCACCTGATAATTTTATGATATCCATAGTAGCCATTGCTAATCCAGCACCGTTAACCATACAACCTACATTACCATCTAGTTTAACAAAGTTTAGGTTGTGCTTACCTGCTTCTACTTCAGTTGGATCTTCTTCTGCTAAATCGCGCATGGCTGCATAATCTGGATGACGGTATAATGCGCTATCGTCAAAACTTACTTTACCATCAACTGCAATAATTTTATCATCAGATGTTTTTAATACGGGGTTGATTTCAAACATAGCCGAATCGCTGCTATCATAAGCAGTGTATAATGCGGTAACAAATTTTACCATTTGTTTGTGCGCCTCGCCAGATAACCCAAGATTAAATGCAATTTTGCGTGCTTGGAATCCTTGCAAACCCACTTTAGGATCAATGGTTTCTTTATGAATTAGTTCCGGGGTGTGTTCTGCAACGTGCTCGATATCCATACCACCTTCGGTACTGTATACAATAATATTTTTTGACTGAGAACGGTCAAGCATTACACTCATGTAATATTCTTTAGGTTCATTTGTTCCAGGATAATATACATCTTGGGCAACCAATACTTTACTAACAAACTTACCCTTAGGGCCAGTTTGAATTGTAACCAAAGTACCACCTAAAATATTCCCGGCTATTTCTTTTGCTTTGTCAGCGTTTTTAGCAACGGCAACACCACGTTGGTCTTTACCCACAATTGTTCCTTTACCACGGCCACCTGCGTGTATTTGAGCCTTTACAACAACAAAATCGCTACCATATTGCTCCTTTAATTTTAGAGCAGCAGCGTGAGCTTCGTCAGCAGTTTCAGCCACTATGCCTTCTTGCACAGCAACACCAAATGATTTTAATACTTGTTTAGCTTGATATTCGTGAATGTTCATTTTCGGAAATTTTGGTGCGAAAATAGCATTTAAAATCAGAATCAGAAATTTTAAAAATTGTAGGATTCGATCATAGTTAAATCTATTATTGTTATTATTGCCATTGATGAACATTATACATCGCTCAAACAGTTTATTTTATTGGCTACTGCTGCTGCTAATCAGCTACTTTTCATTGTTCCACAAATTGGATAGCGCTCCATTTTACATGTGGGACGAATCTTGGTATGCATTAAACGCACAAGAAATGTTGGAAAAGGGGAATTATTTGGAAGTTTTTTTATTAGGCCAACCTGATTTAGGGAACACCAAACCCCCATTTGCTTTGTGGTGCATGCTTCCTTTTATCAAACTGTTTGGATTTAACGAATTAGGAGTAAGATTGGCCTCGGCCATGTTTGCTTTATCAAGCACCGTGCTACTTTACCTTGTTGGATTAAAAGTTTTAAAAGACAAACTTTACGCATTGGCATTGCCTCTTGTTCTGCTGAGCTCAACCGGATTTGTTAGCCAACATATTGCACGCAGCGGTGATACCGACAGTATACTGGCCTTTTTAATATTGGCACAATCGTTATCCTTTTACACCTACACAACAAGAGCACATCAACCAAATGCACAATGGTATTTAGTTGCCACTGCCCTATTATTAAGTTTAGGTTGTTTAACCAAAGGCATTGCAGGGTTATTGGTTTTACCTGGGTTACTAGCATGGGCCATTTATACACGCCATTTTATTGCTATATTTAGAGGCTGGGGC
>JBILPP010000279.1:0-3144 GCA_044373765.1 Bacteroidia bacterium | reverse complement strand
TGCATTTCCAACTCCTTTTCAAAATATACTACAATTAAACTTTGAAGCTAAATTGAATGAATTGGCAACCATTGAACTATTTAACATAGCAGGTCAAAAAACGTTAGGTCAAGTAGTTTCTTTAAATGCAGGAGACAATCAATTTAATTTAAACACCAACGCATTACAAAGTGGCATATACATAGTGAAGATAACGACCACTGAAGGCACTGCATGGATTAAAACAATAAAAGAATAAGCGCATGCTAAACACGTTGGTTGGACTTATATTTCCCAACTTGTGTGTGGGCTGTAACGGTGTGCTTTTAGCAGCCGAACAACATATTTGTACGCATTGCATTGATCATTTACCTGAAACCAAATTCCATACCCTACCCGAAAATCAACTTGAAAAAGCATTTTGGGGTAGGGTGAATATAGAACGTGCTTATTCATTTTTGGTATTTAGAAAACAAGGTATAGTCCAAAATATTTTACACGAGTTAAAATATAGCAATAATCCAGATTTAGGGATTATGCTTGGGCAAATTTATGGCTCGAAGTTACGCGAATATGGTATGCATTTTGACGCCATTGTTGCCATACCGCTTCACGAAAAAAAAGAAAAACTGCGTGGTTACAATCAAAGTGATTGTTTCGCTCAAGGACTTGCGCAATCGTTAAAATGTGCGCATTTAAAAAATGTAGTAGTACGTGATAAATTTACAGAAACACAAACTAAAAAAGCCCGATTCGATAGGTGGTTAAACGTAGGTGATGTTTTTGGCATTAAAAATCCTTCCTTAATACAAAACAAAAAAGTATTGTTGGTTGATGATGTAATAACAACAGGTGCTACCATTGAAGCCTGTGCGCAGAGTATTTTAGTGCATACCCCACATTTAAGTGTGGCAAGTATTGCATGTGTGGTTAATCAATAATTAGTTCAGTAACGCTCCTGTTATATCATTTAATTTATCATCACTGTAAGTGCCAGATGTTTGGTAAATTACACTTCCATCTTTTTCAATTACAAAAAAGTGAGGGACGCTTTTATCAGTAATATTTAAGGCATTCATCAATGCATCCAAATCAGTATCGGTATACATAAAATTACCATGAAACTTTTTATCAACTTGGGTTTTCGACTTTTTAATCATTTCGGGTAAAGCTAATTTGGCTAAACCTTTAACTGCACCTACAAAACATAAATTAGCATTATACATATTACCACTCATCATCCCTCCTGCTCCATCGGCCATTAGTGAATTATAAAGCGGCTGGGCCCAATTTTGCATGTATTTGTCTGCTTTTGTACTAAACATTAAAGCAATAACGGTTCGTTTATTTTGAACATCTGTTGGAAGTACAACTTGTTTATCATTTAAATTAATACAAGTAAAACTCGGAAATTTTGCGGAATGTTTAAAAGAGAATAAGGCTGGTAATCCGAGCACTAAAACTATTATGAGGTACTTTTTCATTTCTAAAGAATTTATCTAGGCAATAATAAAAATATAAGTATTTACTTTAATAAGTAATTACACACATTAGTATTATAAAAAAGCCCCCGTTGTTGAATAACGGAGGCCTTAAATTATTATTTATAAATTCTATTTAGTAAGTAAATCTACAAACTCTTGCGTGTCATAATTGGTACTACCTTGAATGGTTTTAATTAACTCCCCTTTTTCGTTAAAAATAAATGTAGCTGGTATTCCATCAACATTAAACAAGGAAGGCAAGTTGGCCGTTGGGTAATACATTAACATGCTAAATTTGTTAGCAGCCTTATAATTTATAGCCTTATTGAAATCATCATCTAAACTCAATAATACGAATTCTACTTTTTTACCTTTGGTTTTATTATACAAAGATTCAATTGAGGGCATTTCTCTGCGACATGGTCCGCACCAGGTGGCCCATAGATTTACAAATACTTTTTTTCCTTTAAAGCTGTTTAAGTTAACCGTTTTACCTTGGTCGTTTTTAACCATAAAATCGGGAATGTTTGCAGCCTTTACATTGGCAACTTCAAACTTTCTAGTTTCTTTTAAATTCGAATTGTAAGCTGTATATCCTAATAAACTTAATGCTAGGGCTCCTACACTTATTAATTTTAATGTTGTCATATTTTTAAAATATTTAGCTTTTATCATCATGCAATAATAATACCATTAAACATGCATGGTGGTAACATCAGTTACACAACAATTATAGCTAAAATAACAATTTAGCACAAATAGGAATTCAAATCTGAGTTAATATCATTATTTAAGAGATCAATAAAAAAATCATTATGTAACATAAGTAACTAACCATAGCCATTTATTGGTATAATTTCGCACTACAAAAAAAACAAAAATGGAAATATTAGGATATTCATTAGCAGCCTTGGTTGGCATTTCATTGGGATTAATTGGAAGTGGAGGCTCCATTTTAACAGTTCCGATTTTAGTATACATCATGGGAGTTGATCCTGTTTTAGCTACCGCTTACTCTTTATTTATTGTGGGCACTACTGCTTTAGTTGGTGGTACACAAAGTGCAATTCAAAAAAAGGTTGATTTCAAAACAGTATTTATTTTTGGTATTCCATCCATCGCGGCCGTTTATGCTACACGCATGTGGTTGGTTCCAATTATTCCAAACGAATTAGTTTCTATAGGCACATTGGTTATCACCAAACCTATTGCACTGATGTTATTGTTTGCTGTTGTAATGATTATGGCTTCGATTTCTATGATAAAACCAAGTAAGAAATCTGGCGAAAATGAAGAAGAAAAACCAATGCAATATAACTACCCCATGATATTGATGGAAGGAACTATCGTTGGTTTACTTACAGGACTAGTTGGTGCCGGTGGCGGATTTTTAATTATCCCTGCATTGGTTTTATTGGCAAAAATGCCCATGAAATTGGCTGTTGGCACATCCTTGTTCATTATAGCAGCAAAATCGTTGATAGGTTTTACTGGAGATTTACAAGGTAACAGCAATATTGATTGGACTTTGCTTAGTATTTTTACTGCATTTGCCGTAGCAGGTATTTTTATAGGTATTTATTTATCTAAGAAAATAGCGGGAAATAAACTTAAAACCAGCTTCGGATGGTTTGTATTGGTAATGGGCATTTACATCATCATCAAAGAATTATTTATGTAA